>NZ_JAUBQH010000034.1:0-74670 GCF_036701145.1 Microcoleus sp. Pol17C6 | reverse complement strand
GTTTTTGAGCAACAGCTTGCCTAAGATTCAAAGGTAGCTACTTTTAGCTGCGCTCATTTTTTAGTCTAAACTACAGTTCTGAATAATATGAATTGACATGAAAGTGATCTGGTTATTGAATTGTAATTAGGCGGACAGATATATGTCAATTTCAGACTAGCAGTTATTCAGGAGACTGAAGCGATGCAGTTACAATTTAGCAATAAACAAATAATCTGGACCAGTTTGCTATGCTTTTCGGCAATTGCATTTCCCTTAACGAGCCAAGCTTTAACAGTACAAGAAGTACCGAATCCCCGTCAAGTAAATAGCACTTGGGTAACGGACAAAGCAAACATTCTCAGCGACACCACCGAAACTCAGCTAAATCAAATAATTTCGGATTTAGAGGAGAAAAATAGCTCAGAAATCGCTGTTGTGACAGTGCCTAATACTAAGCCATCGGCGACACCCAAAGAATTTGCTACAGAATTATTTAACTTTTGGGGGATTGGCAAAAAAGGTAAAAATAACGGAGTTTTATTGTTGATTTCGTCGGGTGAACGCCGCGTTCAAATTGAAACAGGTTCTGGCATTCAAAGCATTTTACCCGATGCACAGGTAGTGGGAATTATTAAAACCGAAATTACGCCCAGATTTAAACAGCAAGACTTTGACGGGGGCACATTAGCCGGGACAAAGGCGTTAGTAAATGTTTTACAAACTCCGATGGTAAATGCTCAATCTCAAACCACGCTGCCTTTGGTTGGCTCCAATCGTACCATCTCAAGGGGTGAAACCGTCACCAATACCTAGTCAACCGCCAGTTATTAGCAATAGTACATCCACAGGTGAAGATTCATCGAATCTAATCTATGGCTTACTTGGGTTGTTATTCATAGCATTCATAGCATTTATACCTTGCTTCATTATCTTCAGAATATTTCGCAGCTTATTTTCTCGGATATCTCGTTACCGCCACCGCCGTTATCCGCGCAATTACAGCAGTAACAATCGCAACCACGGCAGTAACAGTCCAAATTACAGCATTAACAGCCACAACTATTACGGTGGTGGTGGCGACTACAGCAGTAACAGCATTGATTACAGTAGCACTAGCGACTACAGCAGTAACAGTAGTAGCGATGATTGCGGTGGCTCCTACAGCACTAATAGCAGCGGCTACAGTATTAGCAACAGCGACTGCGGGGGTAGCTTTGGCGGTGGCGACTCCAGCGGTGGCGGTGCCGATGGCGATTACAGCATTAGCAGTAGCTACTGCGGGGGTAGCTTTGGCGGTGGCGACTCCAACGGTGGGGGTGGGGGTAGCGATTACACCAGCAGCAGTAGCGATTATTGCGGTGGCGGCGACTACAGCAGCAGTAGCAGTAGCGACTACAGCAGTAGCAGTAGCGACTACAGCAGTAGCATTAGTAGCAGCGATTCTAGTAGTGGGGGTGGCGGTGGGGATTGGTAATTCGGGAAGGAAGGCCAAAACTGAGTTTTTTTAACAGGAATTAGTCCCCCTCTGCGGGGACTTTGTTTGTTTAATTGCGCTTTCAACCGCCCAACTCGCTATGGAGTAGTTAACTAAAATACTCTTCAACAATTTTCAAAATCCGCGAGGCTGCCAAACCGTCACCAAAGGGATTAATTGCCATTGCCATTGCGTTGTATGCTTCGGAATTGCTGAGCAATTCTGCCGCTGCTGTGAAAATTGTATCAGAATTCGTACCCACAAGTTTAGCTGTGCCTGCTGAAATTGCTTCTGGTCTTTCTGTGGTTTCTCGCAATACTAAAACTGGCTTGCCCAAACTAGGTGCTTCCTCTTGCAAGCCGCCGGAATCTGTGAGGATTAAATGACATCTCTGAATCGCTCCTACTAATTCTGCGTAATCTAAAGGTTCTGTTAAGAATACTCTTGGGTGGTCGCCCAAAAGAGCTTGCAAAGGTTCTCTAACAGTAGGATTTCGGTGCAGGGGTAGCAGTAAAGCTGTGTCGGGAAATTTATCTAAGATTTGGAGAAAGGCGTGAGCAATTCCTTGTAAGGGTTCGCCCCAATTTTCGCGGCGGTGAACTGTTGCTAAGATAGTGCGATATTTGCTCCAATCTAAGTTAGGAATTTTGCATTCGGGTTCGCGTTTGGCGACAGAAAGCAAAGCATCGATTACTGTGTTGCCTGTACGGTGAATTTCTCCCAAAACCCCCGATCGCCCTAAATTCTCTTGGGCCAGCTCTGTCGGGGCAAAATGCAGCCGTGTGAGCTGAGATATCAACCGTCTGTTAGCCTCTTCGGGGTAAGGATTCAATACGTCATCTGTTCGCAATCCGGCTTCTACGTGACCTACGGGTATTTTCTGGTAAAATGCAGCCAAAGTAGCGGCAAATGCAGTCGTTGTATCGCCCTGAACTAAGACGATTTCGGGCTGCAATTCTTTAAACAAGGCTTCCAAACCCTGCAAACTCCGGGATGTAATATCTGTCAAGGTTTGCTGGTGCTGCATAATTGCTAGATCCCGATCGGCTTTTAGATCGAACATTCGCATTACTTGCTCGACCATTTCTCGGTGCTGGCCGGTTAAAATTACTTGGGTGTCAAAGGTGGGCGAACTTTTGAAGAGTTGAATTACTGGCGCTAGTTTAATCGCTTCTGGGCGAGTTCCTAAGACGATACAAACGCGGTGAGTAGCTTCGGGCATGGTAAAATTGGGTAGTTGAGATTTGCGAGGGTGTTAAAGGCTCAATATTTTATAGCAGGTTTGAATCGTTGGTTAATAAGATTTATTTTTTTATGAACCGCAGAGGGCGCAGAGGGCGCAGAGGAGTGAAGAGAGATAGAAGGTGTTTTTTTGGGAGTTATATCGTTTCTGCTTGCACTTTTGGTACATTTTTATTTTTTAATTTGTCATGCCCTATCGTTACATTCTATTTTATAAACCCTACGACGTTTTAACTCAATTTACTGACAACTCCAGCGAGACTAAACGCAGCACTCTCAAAGACTATATTCCTATTCCTAACATTTATGCAGTAGGAAGGCTCGATCGTGATAGTGAAGGTTTGTTGCTGCTAACCGATGACGGACAAATGCAGCACCGCCTCAGTGACCCGAAATTCGCTCATCCCCGCACTTACTGGGTGCAAGTTGAACGAATTCCCGATGCAAGTGCCATCGCAGCTTTGCAGACAGGTGTCACAATTCAAGATTATCGGACTCGATCGGCAAAAGTGCAATTATTGTTAGAAGAACCACCTTTGCCACCCCGCGAACCGCCGATTAGATTTCGCAAAAACGTGCCCACAGCTTGGCTGGAAATGACTCTCACAGAAGGCCGCAACCGCCAAGTGCGTCGGATGACCGCAGCAGTAGGGTTTCCGACGCTGCGGCTAGTCAGGTGTGCGATCGGGCCTTTGCGTCTGGAAGGTCTCAAACCCGGTGAATGGCGCGAACTAACTCAAGCCGATTTTAGATTTTAGATTTTAGATTGGGGAATTACAGTCAACCGTCAACCGTCAACCGTTAACCGTCAACAATCAATAATCACCTACTTTCGAGGTGGCAAAATAAAACTTTCGTTTCCATCCTTATCTTTTTGCACCTGAGCTCCCAACTTGACAAGAGCTTGTTTGGCCCTTTGACGCACCACCTTATCAGTTGTTTGAGCATAAACCGTACTCCAAGCAGTAAACCGCACCGGCACGCTATCGGGATCTCGGCGCAAAAACTCAGCAGTTGCTCGAAACATCGGCGCCAATTTCGGCCCTTTCGGGGTTCCTTCCACCCAATCAGCGGCCATTTCGTGAGAGCGAATTGAGTCGGGAATATCCCCCAACAACAGCAACTCATCAAGACCTTTAGTTCGCCACACTATCCAGGATTGGGAATGAAGTTGCGGCGAAACGGCAAGGGCCCTAGTACCACGCTCTATAAAGTTAACAGCAGTTTCAGGCTTTCCCTGATAAAAAGAAATGGCTGTGGAAAGAAACAGGTAGATGTCAGCCCACCGCGGGTCGCGCTGCGTAACTATGTCAAAATAATCTTGGCTCAGATTGTAGCCCGTTACATCTCGCGCTTCGTCGTCGCCAAAATACTGCAAAAATTTGAGAAATGTCCAATCTGCAATTAAATTGTCAAATCCAAAACTAGGGATAGTTTTGAGCATTTTCAGCCGCAGGGCTTCTTGCTGCGCTTCTTGCTGTGCGGCTTGCTTGAAACTGGCATCAGACATTGCAGAGAGCGGCTTTTGCCCCTCAACACCAACAGAGGGCATTCCGCCCAACTCCCCGCTAGACTGCATGGCAACGACCCCCGCCAGCGCTGCTAGACCGATAGCTCCATTAACGAGCAGGCTCAACCACTTACGCGAAAATTGTTCGATTTTAGCTTCCACGGCACTTTATAAATCCAAGTTTTAAATTAAGTTTATTGAAAGAGAGTAATAATTGGTTGGCGATCGACAATAAATCTCGTTAAACTGTCCAAAGGGATGGTGGAGCCTCCACACAATAGTTTAAGTAGTAGTGTGAGATTTTTTAGCAATATAAAATCTCAAATCAAAAATCTAAAATCGAATTGAGCCAAATTCAATGAATCAAGCCCGCAGACGCTTTTCTAAATTACAGGCAGCCCTGTTCAGTGGGGCGATGGCAACAACCGCTTCGATATCTTTACTCGTTCCCGGCCTGAGCCAATCAGTCCGCGCCGAGCTTCAAGATAGCCCCAAAGCTGTCTTAGACGAAGCTTGGCAAATTGTCAACCGAGAGTATGTTGATGGCAGCTTTAACAAGACTGACTGGCAATTGACCCGCCAAGAACTGTTGAGCAAAAACTATACCTCTCGCGAAGCTGCTTACACCGCTCTCCGCAAAGCCCTAGAGAAATTAAACGATCAGTACACGCGCTTCATGGACCCGAAGCAGTACGAAGCGCTGACGAATCAAACCTCTGGGGAACTGACAGGGGTGGGGATGAGGCTCGAAGAAGACGAGAAAACGAAAGTGATTACCGTAGTCGAGCCGATGGAAAATTCCCCGGCCCTGAAGGCAGGGATTCTAGCGGGCGATAGGATTTTGGTGATAGACGGCAAAACTACCAAAGGCATGACTGTATCGGATGCGGCTCAGATAATTCGGGGCGACGAAGGCACAAAAGTCACGCTGCGGATTGCTCGTGAGGGCAAAAGCGAGTTTGACATCACTCTGACTAGGGCGAGAATTGAGGTAGCTGCGGTTCGCTACAGCCTCAAAAATGAAGGCGGCCAGAATGTCGGTTACATCCGTTTGCAAGAGTTTAGCTCCCACGCGGGCGAACAAATGCAGGTGGCGATTAAAAAGCTCTCGGATCAGAAAGCTGACGCTTTTGTTTTGGATTTGCGGGGCAATCCGGGCGGGTTGCTGCGAGTGAGCATTGATATCGCTCGGATGTGGATGGATACAGGGGCGATCGTCCGCACAGTCGATCGCGCGGGCGATTCTCAGGAAATGAAGGCAAATCGCACTGCGCTCACTGACAAGCCTTTGGTGGTGCTCGTGGACGACAACTCGGCCAGCGCCAGCGAGATTTTGGCCGGTGCTCTGAAGGACAACAAGCGCGCAACTGTGATGGGCGGCCAAACTTTTGGCAAAGCTTTGGTGCAGTCGGTGCATTCTTTGGCTGACGGTTCGGGATTGGCGGTGACGATCGCTCACTACTATACTCCCAACGGTACGGATATCAGCCAAAAGGGGGTTACTCCCGATGTTAAAGTCGAAGTCACCGACGAACAAAAGCTGAAATTAGCTAACAAACCGATGTTGGTTGCGACTAAGGATGATCCTTGCTACGCGCAGGCGATCGCACTTTTGAAAAATACCGCTTCCTCGGCGCGTCCGGTTGTTGCTAACGAGCTTGTTCCTGTCAAAAAATAGTTCAAATTGGCAGTCATTAACAATTAGCTTTAAGGTAAAACCCGCGCCGGCGGGTTTTGTTTTTGTAATTTTATTTAGCTTCAGATTGCTATAAAATGGTTTGTAATAACAGCCAACTATTTAATCCTACTATAATACTAGCCACTAACCAAGCTAAGGCTTTCAGCCAAAATGGATTCACAAACTCTCCCATTAAGTTGCGATTTGAGGTAAACATTACCAAGGGAATTACTGCAAAGGGTAATTGCAAGCTGAGAATCACTTGACTGAAAACCAGTAAATTAGTTGTACTACCTTCCCCAAACAAGATAATTACGATCAAAGCCGGCACAATTGCAATCAGTCGAGTCAGCAAGCGCCGCAACCAAGGTCGCAGTCGAAAATTTAGAAACCCTTCCATCACAATCTGTCCTGCTAGAGTTGCAGTCAAAGTTGAATTCTGCCCCGAAGCCAATAAAGCAAAGGCAAAAATTGCACTGGCAGAACCCACGCCCAGCACTGGAGAAAGCAGTTTGTAAGCATCTTGAATTTCTGCTACTTCTTGATAGCCGGAAAAATGAAAGCTGGCAGCAGACAAAATCAGAATAGCTGAATTAATAAACAAAGCTATTGACAGCGCTACGGTAGAATCAATTGTGCCAAATTTAATGGCTTCCCATTTTTTATCAGCAGTTTCTTGCCAAGCGCGAGTTTGCACGATCGATGAATGCAGGTAGAGATTGTGCGGCATCACAGTTGCCCCCAAAATACCAACCGCAATATAAAGCATTGCCTGATTTTGCAAAATCTCTAGGCTGGGAACATAACCGAGTAAAACTCCTCCGGCATCTGGTTTTGCAAAAATTATTTCTGCGATAAAGCAACCGCCAATAATTGCAATAAGGGTAATTACCAAAGCTTCGATATAACGAAAGCCTTTCCCTTGTAGAAATAATACCATTATCACATCTAGCGCAGTGATACACACTCCCCAAACTAAGGGAATGCCAAATAGCAATTGCAGTCCGATTGCACTACCAACAAGTTCAGCTAAATCGCAAGCAGAAATAGCAATTTCACAAACTATCCACAGCAAAAAACTGACTCGCGGACTGAAATAATCTCGACAAGCTTGTGCCAAATCTCGTCCCGTTGCTACTCCCAACCGCACGCATAGTGATTGCAGCAAAATTGCCATCAAATTAGATAGCAAAATCACACTTAATAGCGCATAGCCAAACTTTGCTCCCCCCGCCAAGTCAGTCGCCCAGTTTCCCGGGTCCATGTAACCCACTGAAACCAAATATCCAGGCCCTGCGTAAGCCAGCATTTTACGCCAGAAACCTTTGCTGTTGGGAATGGGAATGCTGCGGTGCACCTCTGGAAGGCTGGGTTTGTTCTCCGAATCAGTCATTTGTTTTACGGTTCAATACTTTTCATATTGTTTTCATAATCTCACGAAAGTAGCGGAATGTCATCAGTCGGATCGAAATCCGGCAGAGTCACCGTATATATTAAGTTGTGTATATTTTGAGCTTGCACCGAGGTGCGCGCGATCGACTATGATAAGGTCGATCGCCAGAAATCACTCTTGTCAACGTTCCTGATTTGAGAGCTCTTTAAATTCGCGAGTTCCCTGATAGCCAGATAAATCAGCTAACTCCTGCAAAGATTTTTGCCCTGGGTAAAACTTACCATTAATTTCCCAAGTAGGAGTACCCTGAATCTTTGCAGCTTCGCAAAGATCGCGGCGAGCATTTTTCCCTTGCGGATTGCACTCGATATAATTGATAATGCGAGCCGCTTCTTTGCCAAAACTTTCCTTCTGCATCTGACAGTGATCGCAGGTAAAAGAGCCGTACATTTTAGCTCCCACTCTTTTTAAATGTCGGGCTAAAGCAATTTCTGAAGTACCAGAAGATGTTGTGGTATTCATACTTGTTTCCTTAGCTGTACCGAGATTATTGACATCGGCATAAAGAGCCAGAGAAGAAATCAGCACTAACATAGACACCAGAATACCTATAAAAAATAGTTGCCCGATATCATCCCATTCGCGACCGATTAATGCTAAGACAAACAAGCTAGTTGCAAACAAAGCAGACGCAATACAGTAAATACAAGCTGCTTTGATATCAACAGCCAGTACATACATCAGATAGCCGCTGAAAATCGTCATAGCTGTGCTACCAGCAAACAGAAATAGTCCCGTCCAAGACTCTAACTTAGAGCGGAGACTCTTCTGTTCTGCGGGATTAACAAGTAGGGGAGCTACGGCAAAAACTATCATGCTCAAATAGCCCAAAAAACCGAACAAAGAAAGAGGCAAACCAAAGACATAGGCATAGGGACTCGAAAGCACGATATCGCAGCCTTCGATCGGACAAACTGCAGTTCCGTTGGATAACTTGACCACTGTTAGATAAGCAGTGATCGCAGCCCCTATCGAGGCAATTCCTGCCGTGATGGGACGAGAATAGCGGTGAATCCAGGGCTGAGAACGTTGACGACGCATAGTATTTTTGACCTCAAAATGTATGTTTCAATTGTGGGGTAAGGTGGGCAATGCCCGCCCTGCGAACACTTTATTTCAAAACTCTAGTAGCATTGAAAATAGCTGCTAAAGCCACCCCAACATCGGCAAAAACTGCCTCCCACATTGTAGCTAACCCAAAAGCACCCAAAGCAATAAATATGCCTTTGACTACCATGGCAAAAATGATATTTTGCCAGACAATATTATGAGTTTTTCGGGCAATTTTAATGGCTTCAGCCACCTTAGACGGTGCATCTGCCATAATCACAATATCGGCAGTTTCGATCGCCGCATCCGAACCCAAACCCCCCATCGCTATGCCCACATCAGCTCTAGCAAGCACGGGTGCATCATTAATTCCGTCCCCGACAAAAACAATTTTATCGCCTTTTCTAGATTCGCCGATCAATTTTTCGATCGCCTCAACTTTTCCTTCGGGTAATAACTCGGCTAAATAGGAATCTAAACCGAGCTTTTTCGCAACACTATCGGCTACAGCTTGATTATCTCCTGTTAGCATCACGATTCGCTCAACACCTAATTTTTTGAGGTCGCGAATAGCCTGTACTGCGTCTTCCTTCAGCTCGTCAGCAATCAAAATATACCCAGCATAGCGGTTGTCTACCGCTAAATGGACGACAGTACCTTCAGCATTGCAGGCATCATGAGCAATGTTTTCTCGGTGCAACAAACGGTCATTTCCCGCAAGCACAATTTGATTATTTAATTTGGCTCGGATGCCGTGTCCAGCTATTTCTTCGTAATCTTTCACATCCGATGAATCTATCTTTCCGCCGTAAGCTTCCATAATAGATTTTGCGACTGGGTGATTTGATTGAGATTCTACTTTAGCCGCTATCTCCATTAACTCAGATTGTGAAAAACCATTATGAGTCACAATTTGTGCCACTTTAAAAACTCCTTTTGTCAGAGTTCCTGTTTTGTCCAAAACAACTGTCTTGACTGCTGTCAGGGTATCTAAAAAAGTTGCTCCTTTAACCAAAATACCGCGCTTTGCTGCACCGCCAATTCCCCCAAAGTATCCGAGAGGAATGCTAATCACCAATCCGCAAGGGCAGGAAATAACTAACAAGACTAGAGCGCGGTAAACCCATAAAAAGCGATCGGCATTAGTTGCTCCTGAAATGAACAAAGGCGGAATTAAAGCCACTGCTAGGGATGCAAATACTACAAACGGCGTGTAGTAACTGGCAAATTTGGTGATAAATTTCTCAGTTTCAGCTTTTTTGCTTCTGGCATTTTCTACTAATTCCAGAATTCGGGAGATTGAAGATTCGCCGAAGAGTTTGGTAACTTTGACGGTGAGAACTCCTGTCTGGTTAATTGTTCCTGCTAAAACTGTTTCTCCAACTTTCACGGTTCGAGGTACTGATTCTCCAGTTAGTGCAGATGTGTCAATCTGAGAGTTGCCGTCGATAATTTCACCGTCTAAGGGAATTTTTTCTCCCGGTTTGACAAGGATGATATCGCCGACGGCTACGGTTTCTGGCGAAACTTTTTTGATTTCACTCTTTGCCTTGAGGTTGGCGCTGTCTGGGCGAATTTCTAAAAGCGATCTGATCGATTGACGCGATCGCCCAACGGCAAATTCTTGAAAAAGTTCTCCGATTTTGAAAAACAACATCACCCCGACTGCTTCAGGGAGTTTGTGAATAGCGACAGCGCCGAGTGTTGCTACAGTCATTAAAAAATTTTCATCAAAAAATCGCCCTCGCAGAATGTTGCGACCCGCACTGGTTAAAAGATTCCATCCGCTTAAAAGATAGGCTGGGATGAAAACCAGATATTCACCTATAGAATAGGGGGTGTTGTGCAGTTTTTCTTCAAAAATTAAACCTCCGATAAACAGTACAACAACCAATATCACAGGAATCAATTCTTGATTGAGGTTGAAATCTCCGTGGCCGTGGTCGTGGTCGTGGTCGTCGTGGTTGTGATTCTCATGGCTGTCTTCGTGGTGGTCGTCGTGACTACAGCAGCCGGAATCGCTCGACTTGGCTTTTTGCATGGTTTATCGTGGGTTTTGCTTACGTCTGATCGTATGAATATATATTCATATTATAGAATCAAAAATAAAAGCTACTAGATTTTGAGTTAAAAATCTAGTAGCTTTTATAAAAATATTGTTAAGTTGGTAGGGAACGTTACGAGGGATTAAGAGTAATAACTATTCTCAGTTTCCGATTGAGAGAGAGAGAATGATTATCCATAGTCGTTAGTCATTAACTAATTAAGCCGCCGGATAAATTCTAAAGGCAAACCATCAGTATCGGCAATAAAAGCTACTTCGTAAACATTTTGCCCGATCGCCTGTTGAGTCGGTTCTAACAAAACTTTTAAAGCTTGAAACTGGTTTGGTTGGTCTTTAGCAGCTTCCTCAAACCGTTCTTTCAGAGACTGCAACCAGCTAGGCAAGTCAGTTGTCGCCTCAGTTAAATCGAAAGATAAATGATAATATCCAACATAATGCTCGTCTCCGAAAGCATCCGGTGCGGGTTTTGGTTCCGGGATTTGAATTAGTTCGATGCGTCCGTTGAGACCTTCCATCCAACAGGCTAGAGTGTAACCAGTGGTAAAGCGATCGCTCACAGTAAATCCCAACTGTTCGTAAAAGGCGATCGCCCGGTGTATGTTAGCAGTGCGAATCGAGGCGTGGTGCATTCGATTTTAGATTTTAGATTTTAGATTTTAGATTTGAGAATGGAAGTAGGAATTACAGCTTTGGATTTGAGATTTTAGAGGGTAAATTCGGAATTCGGAATTATAAACGGTCGCAGCATCTTTAGCGCGAAAGCAATAGAGCCTTCTTCCCTCTTCCCTCTTCCTAACATCCGTTACATCCGTTACATAATCCGTTGCCGAACTTCCTTCTTCCTTAACTTATTCAAACAACCGAAAGTAGGGATATCTAATCGGAACTCCCGGCTCTTTTTCCAAATCAAAATTAATCACTTCCCAGCAAGGGTCTTCTTGAGGATCGGGGCTAAAATCCACAGGCAAACCGTACAGTCTCGGCCGGGGCGATTCCGACTGACCGCGCCAAGGCGTGCTGCGTTCCAAATAAGCGCTGATTAAGTCGCGATAGCGTTGGGCAACGATCACGCGAGTTGCTCGGTAGCCTTGAGTATAGAGTCGATCGAGCGCTTCGTGAATTTCAAACCGAATCCCGTCCGGGTGCGTGTGCTGGCGATACCATTCATTCTCCCAGCGGCGCCAGTGCCGCCCAGACTGAAGGTGAACCAGTTCCCCCGTTTTTGGATCTGCCTCAAATGCCCCGTGACGCGGACACAAATAGGTATCCGTTAGCGTTAGAGCCGGAATTGTTTGGCGACAGTGGGGACACTGAATTTCCGGGCCAAACATCGGGTATTGCAAGGCAACTTCAATCATTTATTTGCGTCCCAGCATATTTTCTCTGCAAAAGTGCCAAATACTCTTATTATATCCCGTATCAACAACCAGCTAATCTGCTAGAAGTATAACGATCGACCAACTAATGAGCAATCTCAACGAACCTCTTTCTGCACTTCCTTTCTATTGGCCCAGGCCGGATCTGTCCCAAGCGGCTTTTGTCGCTGAAGGCGCTGTTGTCATCGGCAGGGTAGAGGTGGCTGCAGGCGCTAGTATCTGGTACGGGGCGGTGGTGCGGGCGGATATAGAGCGAATTGCAATCGGCTCAAGTACCAATATCCAAGATGGAGCAATTCTGCACGGCGATCCGGGGAAACCGACTGTTTTGGAAGATTTCGTGACAGTCGGACACCGAGCGGTGATTCACTCAGCTTACATTGAACGGGGCTGCCTGATCGGGATTGGGGCGATCGTCCTGGATGGAGTGAGGGTGGGCAGAGGCTCTATCGTCGGTGCAGGGGCGGTTGTCACCAAGGACGTTCCCCCTCACACGCTAGTTGCGGGAGTGCCTGCCAAACGCCTGCGGGATGTCTCTGAGGAAGAAGCTGCCGAGTTGGTGGAACACGCTAAGCGTTACGAAAAGTTGGCTCTGGTTCACGCGGGAAAAGGTTCTGATTTGGGATTTGGTTAGTTGATAGAATAAGATTTTCAGCAAAAAACTATTAGTTTCCAATGGCTTACACCGCGCCAAAAATTCTAACTTTTGAAACATTCCTCGATCGATATTGTGACAACTTCCGCTACGAACTGGCTGACGGAGAATTAGTTGACATGGAACCCACAGGCCCACACGAAACCGTCAGCGGTAAACTGGCAACTCAAATTGGCATCGCCATCGCAGCCGAAAAACTACCCTGGTTCATTCCCCGCACTTGTTTGATCCGCCCATTTTCAGATGCAGCTACTGCCCGCCGTCCTGATATTGTCGTATTAGATGAAACTGCTATTGTCAGCGAACCTCTGTGGGAAAGAGAACCTGTGATTACGCTGGGGCGATCTGTTAAATTGGTGGTAGAAGTAGTCAGCACTAATTGGGAAACAGATTACGCCCGAAAAGTTGAAGAATATGCTCTTTTAGGAATTCCAGAATATTGGATAGTGGATTATCGCGGATTGGGAGGCGTGGCTTTTATCGGTAAACCAAAACAACCTACTATCACCGTTTGCCAACTGATTGACCAAGATTACATCCAGCAACAATTTCGCCTCGGTCAACCGATTATTTCTCCTCTGTTAAAAAGCTTGCAACTTAGCCTGGATGATATTCTGCCCCGTTAGGCGATCGCCCAAGCGATTTTAGATTTTAGATTTTAGATTGGAGAATTGATGAAGCCGGCGAACCTGGAACCAATTGCTTTAGGCAAACAATCAACAGTCAACAATCTTCGGAAAAATCGGGATTTGTTCGAGTGATAAAAGTTTAAAATTAAATAAAAAAATTGTCAATTCTCGATCGAGCGCTAAGATTAATCACATGAATAACGATCGCACATCCAATCCAAACATCCCCCCGCACACCTGGAAACGTCCCATTGGCCTCGGTTGGGAGAATCCCTATACAGTCCGCTACGCAAGCAATCTCGACGACGGGCCCTGGCACGGAATGCCTTTGGGCGGATTCGGTGCCGGCTGCATCGGGCGATCGCCCCGCGGCGACTTCAACCTCTGGCACATTGACGGCGGCGAACACATTTTTCGCAGTTTGCCCGCTTGTCAGTTCAGCGTTTTTGAAGAAACTCAAGGGAAAAAACAAGCTTTTGCACTGTCCACTGAACCGCCTACCGATGGTAGTTTATCTAGTTGGAAATGGTATCCTTGCGAAGGAAGAAGGAAGAAGGAAGAAGGAAGTTCGGCAGCGGATTTGATAACGGATGTAACGGATAGAATACACCAGGATGAAGGGAGAGGGGTAAAGTCTAATTCTGGCACTTATCATGCTTTGTATCCGCGCAGTTGGTTTGTTTATGAAAATGTGTTTCAGGCTCAATTAAGCTGCGAGCAATTTTCCCCAATTTTGCCGAACAATTATCAGGAAAGCAGTTACCCAGTTGCCATGTTTGAATGGGTGGCGCACAACCCTACAGATGCGCCGATTACTCTCAGCATCATGCTGACTTGGGAGAATATTGTCGGTTGGTTTACTAATGCCAATAAGTCGCCAAAAGTGATGGTGCGAGATGATGGTAGTCCATTTTATGACTATCAATCCCGGTGGGGAGAAAGTGCAGGAAATTTGAATTTGTTGGTGGAAGATTTTCACCGGATAGGTTGCGTGATGACGCGGTTGACTGCTGAGGATGAACCGCAAGAGGGGGATGGACAATGGGCGATCGCAACTATTACTAATCCGGCGGTAGAAGTATTCTATCAAACTCGCTGGAACCCGGCGGGGAACGGCGAGGATATTTGGCGCAACTTTTCTGCTGAAGGTTTCTTGTTGGATGACAGAGACGAGACAGCAGCAGCAGCAGGAGAACAGTTGGCTTGTGCGATCGCAGTTCGCTTTACTCTTCGACCGGGAAAAACGCGCAAAATCCCCTTTATTATAGCTTGGGATTTGCCCGTTACTGAGTTTGCATCGGGAGTTTGGTACTACCGCCGCTATACGGATTTCTTCGGTCGCAACGGCAAAAATGCTTGGCCGATTATTCGCACTGCAATGAAGCATTCCGATACTTGGCGCGAAAATATTGAAGCTTGGCAAAAACCGATTTTAGAACGGAAAGATTTGTCAGACAGTTTTAAAATGGCTTTGTTTAACGAGTTATACGCCCTGACAGACGGCGGTACTCTTTGGAGTGCGGCTGACGAACGTGATCCCAAGGGTCAATTTGCAGTTTTGGAGTGCATTGATTATCGCTGGTACGAAAGTTTGGACGTGCGACTTTACGGTTCTTTTGCTTTGCTGATGCTATGGCCGGATTTGGAAAAGTCGGTGGTTTTAGCGTTTGCTAGGGCAATTTCTGCCGGAGACGATACGCCGAGAATTATTGGCTGGAATCAAGCTTCGGCTATTAGAAAAGCTGTCGGCGCGACGCCGCACGATTTGGGTGCTCCTAACGAACATCCTTGGGAGAAAACGAATTATACTAGCTATCAAGATTGCAATTTGTGGAAGGATTTACCTTGCGATTTTGTGTTGCAGGTTTATCGGGATTTCCTGTTGACTGGTGGCACAGATTGTGAGTTTCTGCAAGAGTGTTGGCCGGCAATTGTTGAGGCTTTGGCTTATCTAAAAACTTTTGATGAGGATGGGGACGGCATTCCTGAGAATTCGGGAGCACCGGATCAGACGTTTGATGACTGGCAAATGCGGGGGATAAGTGCGTATTGCGGGGGTTTGTGGTTGGCGGCGCTGGAGGCTGCGATCGCGATCGGCGAAATCTTGGAAGATGCAGCACCGGAGATAATTCCTAACCCTCAAGCCAAGATTGCATTATATCACAGTTGGCTGTTACAAGCAAGACCGAGCTATCAAGAAAAACTGTGGAACGGTCAATATTACCGTTTGGACAGCGAGAGTAATTCCGAAGTAGTGATGGCTGACCAACTGTGCGGTCAATTTTATGCGAAACTGTTAGGATTACCGGATATTGTGCCGCCAGAATGTGCAGTCAGTGCTTTAAAAACTGTGTATGAATCTTGCTTTTTGAAGTTCAACGATGGCCAGTTTGGTGCGGCGAATGGGGTGATGATGAATGGTTCGCCGGAAAATCCGAATGCGACTCATCCTTTGGAAGTTTGGACGGGGATTAATTTTGGGTTGGCTGCTTTTTTGGTACAGATGGGGATGGAGGATAAAGCGTTTAAATTGACCGATGCGGTGGTGAAGCAGATTTATGAAAATGGGTTGCAGTTTCGCACGCCGGAAGCGATTACGGCGGGGGGAACTTTTCGGGCAAGTCACTATTTGCGGGCGATGGCAATTTGGGCAATTTACGGGGTGTTGACGAATTTTAAATAGGGGAAAAGGTATATAGCAATCCTTGCAGGAGTTGTATTTTTTTTACCCCAACCCTCCCCTTACCAAGGGGAGGGAGTGATAAATTAACAAATGATTTAGGATTTATATATTAGTTGCTGAATACAACTAATATATAAAAAATGAAGCATTCAACCCGATTTTTAGCAAGGAAAACCGTTAATTCAACTATCACTAAAATTGACAGTAAAAATTTTTAGCCGGCGAGGAAGACACTAATGTTTCATGCTCAAACTTGAGCTATGAAAAATTTTTAAAATGAAACAGCAATGCGAGGATGCGAGGGGTATCGAACTCGGCTATAAATTAGGGATACAAAGGGTCTGAGGGAATTGTGGACACCAATGCAGTCCCCACCTTACCCGTATATAATTTGGAGCGATCGCCAATTTCAAGATAAAATAGAAAAATGTCAAATCCCTTACTTTCCCTCAACTACGAACCCGCCATCGAATCTCTCGGTGGCGACTATTTTGATGAAGTCCCTGCTGCGGATTTTCCGCAGCACATTCTCCGGTTCCGCAATGACAAATTATTGCCGAAATTGGGTTTAGACCCCGCACAAGTAACCGACCAACATTTTATCGAAGCGTTCGGCGAATTTCACTGCGTCCGTCCCTTTCTTGCACTTCGCTATCACGGCTATCAATTCAACCAATATAACCCCAATTTAGGTGACGGTAGAGGCTTCTTATACGGCCAAGTTCGCGGCACCGACGGCAGACTTTACGACTTCGGCACGAAAGGTTCCGGCCGCACTCCCTACTCGCGGGGCGGTGACGGTAGACTTACTCTCAAAGGGGGAATTCGCGAAGTTTTAGCCGCCGAAGCTTTGCACCGATTGGGAGTTCGGACATCTCGCTGTTTTAGTTTAGTTGAAACTGGGGATGCTTTGTGGCGGGGCGACGAACCGTCTCCGACGCGATCGTCCGTAATGGTGCGTTTCAGTCATTCTCACATCCGGTTTGGAACTTTTGAAAGATTGTACTATATCCGCAGGCCGGATTTAACTAAAAAACTTTTAGATTTTGTTATTGAATATTACTATCCAGAACTGCATTTAGAAGCAAGTAATGCGGGTGTTTCGCCTGCCGAAAAATATGCGCTATTTTATGCAGATTTAGTCCAGCGAGTAGCTGAATTAGTCGCTCAGTGGATGGCGGCAGGATTTTGCCACGCTGTGCTGAATACTGATAATATGTCAATTACTGGAGAAAGTTTCGATTACGGGCCTTTCGCTTTTATCCCAACTTACAAGCCGGAATTTACAGCAGCTTATTTTGACTATTCCGGTCTTTATTGTTACGGCAATCAACCGTTGATTTGTAGGGACAATTTAGAGAAGCTCCAGGAACCGCTAGCAGCGGCGATTCCTCAAGCTGATATGGATGCGGCTTTGGCAAAGTTTGGCGATTATTATAATGCAGCTTATCGGCAGTTGATGCTCAAGAGATTGGGATTTGAAAATTTGCCAGAGGCGGAGGGAGATGAGTTGTTGAAGGTGACAATTAAAATGCTGGCGGAGTCTCAAGTTGAGTATCACGATTTCTTTTTTGAACTGCGAAGACAGTTCGATCGCACTTGGCGAGATGATGCTAGTCTAATTTTTAACGAGGCGGAACCGGCGGACTTGATAGCACCTTGGCGGCAGTTTTATTATCACGTTTTGCAAAGTTTGTCGGCGGATGATATGGACAAAATGGCGGACTGTTTGCGGAGGCACAATCCCGAACAATCGCTGTTGAGACCGACGATTGAGGCGGTTTGGGAACCCATAACTATTGATGATAATTGGGAACCGTTTTATGAATTGCTTAAACGACTTCAAGACCCAGAAAATTGATTGATAATAGCCTTCCGGGGCGGGTTCACCTGCATTTTTTGTTGGTATTAAAGATTAGCGTGAACCCGCCCCGAAGCCATCTAAAATTATAAAAATCTGCTACATCAGAAATATAACACCGAGAAATAACCACTAATGACTAATGACTACTTTAGCTTTTCAATTTCAAATTGTGCATCTTTGTAACCCCCAGTAAGTCCTTGATCTAGAAACATTTTTCCGGCTTTTTCTAAATCGCTAATTGCTCCGGCTTTGTCTCCCAAGGAGCGGCGAACCATGCCTCTACCGTAGTAAGCCGCAGCATAATTCGGGCTGATCCGAATAGCTTGGACGTAATCTGCGATCGCACTATTGTAATTCTTTAACTCCTGATAAATCTTAGCCCGATTGGCGTAAGCTTCAGCATTGTTGGGATTGAACCCGATTGCTGCTGTAAAATCTGCGATCGCCCCCTGCGCGTCACCCCCGGCGCTGCGAGCTAAAGCACGATTGTTAAAAGCATTATAATCATTCGGATTCACTTTCAGCGCTTGAGTGCAATCGGCAATTGCTTTCGGATAATCCTTCAAATTTAAATAAGCAATGCAGCGATTGTTGTAAGGAACCCCATCCTCCTCGCTTAACGAAATTGCCTTAGTACAATCGTCAATTGCCGCTTGATGGGCTCCCAAATTCAACTGGGTACTGCAACGATTAGCGTAAGCATCTGCACTCTTGGGATCGATCGCAATTACCTGAGAATAATCCGCCAAAGCTCCCTGATAATCTCCTAAATGAAAGCGAGTTCTCCCCCGACTGTAGAAAGCATCAACATTCTTAGCATCAAGTTTAATTGCCTCAGTATAATCTCCCATCCCTCCCTGCAAATCGCCGCTCCCAGCACGAGCCAGCCCCCGCGAATGATAAGCTTTAACAAGGTTCGGCTGCAACCGAATTACTTCGGTAAAATCCTCAATAGCGGCCTTGTAATCTTGCAGTTCTAAATAAGCAACTCCTCTTTCATAATATGTGTCAGCATCCCTGGGCTGGAGATTCAAAGCTTGAGTGTAATCCTCAATCGCCCCACGCTTGTCATTAAAATCGTGACGGGCTAGGCCACGGTTAAAATAAGCCTGAACATATTTAGGATTGAGAACGATCGCCTGAGAATAATCCGCAATTGCTTCTTGATACTTTTGTAAATCATAATTAGCATTACCACGCTGGTAAAAACTCTCAGCATTTTTAGGATTCAATTGAATGGACTTATTAAAAGCCTGCAAAGCTGCCGCCGCATCTTGATTGCGAGACTTTTCAACTCCCTGTTCGTAATATTCCTTAGCTTTAATCGGATTGGGGCGGCTCCAATAACTAAACAGAAATATCAGAAATATCGCCGCCCCGACGCCCGCCAAAATCAGCAACCCAAATCGACTTCCCAAACGTGAATAAAAACTATCAGAAGACACTAAGCTGGGAGAAATACTTTTCTTGTGAGCCGTATTTACAGGCTCTTGGCGGTGCCTCAACTTGCTGAGAGCTACCAAAACTTCGTCCGCAGATTGATAGCGCTTGGCAAATTGGTGACATACCATTTTGTCAATTATATTGGCTAATCCCACAGAACATTGAGATCGGTTTCGCCAAACAATTTCCCCCGTATGAGAAGGACTCGGATCTTGCAATTTTGGCAAATCCGTACCGGGTAAACCAGTGATAGCTTGGACTGCCATCATCCCGACTGCATAGAGGTCGCTGCTAAATTGCGGGTTGCCTTGAAATTGTTCGATCGGCATATAAGCCGGAGTACCAGTAGCAATGGTTCGCGGAAATTCTGTATCGTAGTCACTGACGTGATTCGCAACTTCTTTAACAGAACCGAAGTCAATTAAAACTAATTTGCCGTCTGGTTTGCGGCGGATTAAGTTGGAGGGATTAACATCGCGGTGAATCACTCCCTGAGAATGTACGAATGCGAGAACTTGTAACACTTCTTGCAACAAATCCACCACTCGTTCTTCTCGCCAAGGTTGACCGGCCACAATTTCCCTATTTAGGGCGTGTCCGGGCACAAACTCTTCAACGAGGTAGAATTGATTGGCTTCTTCAAAATAAGCTAGTAAAAATGGGATTTGATCGTGTTTTCCCAGCTTTTCTAATATTTCTGCTTCTTGTTTAAATAAGCGGTAAGCTGTTTTAAGAACTGTGGAAGTATTGCTGGGAGGGCGCAGTTGTTTGACTACACATTGAGGGTGGCCCGGCCGGCGAGTATCCACAGCTAAATAAGTTTGTCCAAAAGCACCCGAGCTGAGAATTTGCACTACGCGATAACGCCTGTCTAAAAGTTGACCAACCATGTTCATATCGGGAATTGGGAATTGGTAACGGGGAGGTGGTAACGGGGAGTTGGTAACGGGGAGTTGGTAACGGGGAGTTGGTAACGGGGAGTTGGTAATTTGGCCTTCTTCCTTCTTCCTTCTTCCTTCTTCCTTCTTCCTTTTTTCTTCTTCTTTTAACATCAGACTGAGGATTAATAGTTTATTTAGGGTCGTTGATTTGTGCTTGTGCCTTTTGGAAACCCTCGGCTCTTCCTTGTTCTAGAAACAGCGTTGCAGCTTTCTGAAAATCCTCGATCGCCCCGGTACGGTCTTTGAGTTGGCGGCGGACGAGGCCTCGGCTGTAAAAAGCGCTAGCATTGTTGGGGTTGAGCCGCAGCGAGTGAGCGAAATCCTCAACCGCTAAAGGGTAATTTTTTAGTTCTGAGTAAATAGTACCGCGATTGCTGTATGCTACTGCATCGCTGGGATTGAGTCGAATTGCTTGAGTAAAATCTTCCACAGCCCCCTGCTTGTCTCCCGAAGCCCATCGAGCTAATCCTCGATTGCTGTAGGCTTTGGAATTGTTGCCGTTGAGTCCGATCGTCAAACTGCAATCTTCGCTGGCCTTTTGAAATTGTTTTAAATTCAGATAAGCAACGCAGCGGTTGTTGTAAGCTGCTTCATCTTTTGGATCGAGGCGAATTCCTTCGGTGCAATCTGCAATCGCTTTGTCGTAAGTGGCCAAATTCAAGTAAGCGCTGCACCGATTGGTATAAGCATCAGCGATATCTGGTTGCAATTCGATCGCCTTAGTATAATCTTCCATCGCTCCTTGATAATCTGCCAGATTAAACCGCGATCGACCACGACTGTAGTATACGCCAGCTTGTTTGGGGCTAATTTGAAGGGCTTGAGTAAAATCTGCCATTGCTCCTGTTTTGTCGCCTGCTGCCGATCGAGCTAAACCCCGATTGCTGTAAGCTGTAGCATCGTTGGGACTGAGCCGAATTGCTTGAGTGTAGTCTTCTATTGCCGCGCGGTAGTCGCCCAAATCGTAGTAGGCTAAACCCCGCTGAGAGTATGCCTCACCGTCGCTGGGATTCAGTCGCACTACTTGGGTGAAATCTTCCACGGCCCCCCGCTTGTCCCCGCTGTCGAGGCGCGCCATACCTCGATTGTAGAGAGCTTTGGTGTGGCTAGGATTGACTTTAATTGCTTGCGTGTAATCCTGTATTGCTTGCTCGGTTGCGCCCATGTCGTAGCGAGCGTTTGCCCGCTTGTAGTAAGTTTCCGCATCGCTGGCATTCAGGGCAATCGCTTGAGTATAATCGGCGATCGCGCCTGTTGTGTCACCTTGCTGCGCCTTGGTAGCGCCGCGGGCTAACCATTCTTTTGACCTCGCCGGACTTTGACTCTGCCAAAAGTAAATTATCAGTGCCGTCAAGATTAAAGCTGCGGCTGTTGCAGCCAACAGCAGGAGTTTGGTTTGGCTTTGTCTTCGCGGTTGACTCATAGCGTGCGTGATGATTGTGGCTGGCGGCGGCTCAACCTCCAATTTTACGGCGATTTGTTTGAGGTCTGCTAAAACTTCCGCTGCCTCCTGATAGCGTTCTTCGCAGTCAGGGCGCACCATTCGATCGATAATATCTGCTAGGGCTGCCGAACAAGTTGCCCGGTTTCGCCAGGAAATTTCGTTTTTGTTGTTTTTTAAGGCACTCAGTTCGTTGGGTGAGAGTCCCGTGACGGCAAGCTGGGCGATCGTACCTAGAGCGTAAATGTCGCTATTGTAACGGGGGTTGCCCATTGATTGCTCGATCGGCACGTATAACTCCTGGGCAGCCAAATCCTGTTTTTTTGCCTCATGCCGTTTAACAGAGTTCGGGGAAGTTTGCGACAACAAATGACAGTTAGCAAGTTCCGGGTTAATTTCTTTGTCTAAGCTAAAGTCTACCAATACAAATTTGCCGTCTGACTCGCGCCGGATCGCTCTGTCTGGTTGAATTCTGCGGTGAATAAAACCCTTCTCGTGTATGAACACCAAAATTTCTAATATTTCTGATAGCAGATTAATTACTTGGTCTTCATCCCAAGGTTGACCAGGTATTAGTTCTTGACTTAAAGGCGATCCGGCAATAAATTCTTCAATTAAGTATAAACTTTGATTTTCCTCAAAATACGCCAATAATTCGGGAATTTTGTCGTGTTTACCCAATTTTTCAATTATTTCTGCGTTTCTTTGAAATATAACTTTGACTAATTCAGGAGTTTGCGAACTTGTGCCGGGTAGCCGCATTTCTCTAACCGTGCATTGCGGATACCCGGGACGGTGAGTATCTGCTGCTAGATAAGTTTTTCCCACCTCACTTGAGTCTGTGACTTTAATGATGCGGTAACGTCTGTCTAGAAGTTGACCAATCATGCTTTGCCCTCTACCCTGTCAATGTTCCATTATCGCATGAAATCAGAATAGCCAAAATATTTGGCTGAGTAATTTAAGTTTGAGCTGGCCGTGACTCCCTCCCAAAAACGGATACTTGCTTTCCGACAGGAGTCGTGACTCACCCAAAATTTTAGACCCGAGTTGAAGCTCCCCGATTTATCTGTGGAGTCAATCTAAAATCTAAAATCGACTGACTGAGCAAACGGGCGATCGGATTGGCTATCCAAGTCAAGCGTGGCGGCGACGCTCTTCTAATATCTTACAAAAAAATTGCTGAAATTGTTTATTATGTCCATGAGATATGTATAATTTAACAATTAATCAGGAGGTCAGTCAAATGAAGCTACAACTGGTTGAATCCCTAATTCAAGTTATCTTACCTCTGGCAGCCGACGAGCAATTAAGGAGCTTAGGAAAAATATTACCAAATATCCCCTACCCTTCGACCAGGAAACTCGGGCAGCTTGCCCTTTCCTGGCTGCTATTTTAATTTTTTGAATGAGGAACCAGAGATTTCTCCTCTCGAAGAGATAGAAGCAATTGCCTGATACTCAAAAACAGGAGATTGAGAAAAGTTTTGAATGTGTGAATAATAAAAATGTCTGAATCACTAACAAAAGGAGGAACGATCGCAGCGATCGCCACCGCCATAGTTCCCCAACAAGGCAGCGTCGGCATTGTGCGAGTTTCCGGTTCCGCAGCCTTAAAAATTGCCGAAACTCTGTTTCACGCCCCAGGACGGCAAATTTGGGAGTCTCACCGCATTCTTTACGGCCACATCCGCCGCCCTAAAACTCAAGAATTAGTCGATGAAGCTTTGCTGCTAATCATGAAAGCACCGCGTTCTTTTACTCGCGAAGATGTGGTGGAATTTCACTGTCACGGCGGTATTATGGCCGTGCAGCAAGTCTTGCAGTTGTGTTTGGAAAATGGGGCGAGATTGGCGCAGCCGGGAGAGTTTTCGCTGCGGGCTTTTTTGAACGGGAGGCTTGATTTAACTCAAGCTGAAAGTATCTCAGATTTGGTGGGAGCAAAATCGCCTGCTGCGGCACAAAGTGCTTTGGCTGGTTTGCAAGGAAAATTAGCGCAGCCAATTCGCAAATTGAGAACAACTTGTTTGGACGTGCTGGCAGAAATTGAGGCAAGAATTGATTTTGAGGAAGATTTGCCGCCTTTAGATGAAGCTAAAACTTCTTTGGAAATAAATCATGTTTTGGAGGAATTGTCAACAATTTTGGCAACCGCAGATCGCGGAGAATTGTTGAGAACAGGTTTGAAAGTAGCGATTGTTGGGCGACCGAATGTGGGAAAATCGAGTTTGTTGAATGCGTGGAGTAAGAGCGATCGCGCGATCGTCACGGATTTGCCCGGTACGACGCGGGACGTGGTAGAATCGCAGCTAGTTGTGGGCGGAATTCCGGTGCAGGTGCTCGATACTGCGGGAATTCGAGAAACCGAAGACAAGGTAGAAAAAATCGGCGTTGAGCGATCGCGCGCAGCAGCAAAACAAGCCGATTTAGTGTTGTTGACAATTGACGCGCAATCAGGTTGGACAGAGGGCGATTCGGAAATTTACTCACAAGTAAAGCACCGCCAGCTAATTATAATTATCAACAAAATCGACCTAGTAAAAACACTCCCCGAATTACCTTTTTCCTCTGAAATTCACTGCATAGTTACCGCCGCCGCCGCCCTCGATCGAGGCATAGAAGACTTAGAAACAGCAATTTTAGATGCCGTCAGCGGGGGAATTTTGCAAGCAGCAAACTCTGATTTAGCAATCAACCAGCGACAAGCAGCGGCGTTAACCAGAGCTAAAATTTCTCTGGAACAATGTACAGATACTATTAGCAATAAATTGCCTTTAGATTTCTGGACCATAGATTTGCGCGGTGCAATTCAAGCATTGGGGGAAGTTACCGGCGAAGAAGTGACAGAATCAGTGCTCGACAGAATATTTAGCAGATTTTGCATTGGCAAATAGCAATGGTAGGACTTACATAAAACCTCTCTATTACAGGTTTACAATCCTTACTTTAGCGCTATAACTGGAAAATGCAGGAGATTGACTGACTCGCTTGTTTGATTTTTTACAGATTGAGTGGTTCCTACCGTAAATCACCTCGGCTAATCCTTCAATCTAAAATCTAAAATCGATTGACTCATTCTTATGATCGAGGTCTTCCCAAACTTGTAATATAAAGCACAGCCTCACCCGCAGGAATACCGAGAACGTCATTGACGCGATCGTCAAAAAAGCCCCCGATCCCGCTGACACCCAAACGCAGTTGCATAGCTGCTAAATTCAACCGCTGGCCCAAATGACCCGCGTCCATGTGCAAATAGCGGTAAACTCGATCGCCATATTTTGCTACAGCCCTGTTCAAATCCGCCGTGTGAAACAACAGCGCCCCCGCATCTCTCCCCAAGTCTTGCCCCAAACACAAAAAATGCAGTTCCCTGCGGAAATTTTTAAACCGAATTTGCCGCAATTCTTGAGCTTTCGGAGCGTAATAGTAACAGCCTTCTTCTAACCCATTTACTCCCGAAACAGCAATAAAAGTTTCGATCAAACTTAGATCGAAATAGTCTGGAGAACCGTCTAATCCTTGGTCGATATAGTGCTGGGGCTGGTAAGTAAAATCGAGCATAGCTAGCAGTTCGCCCAAGCTCAAAGAAGCACCTGTATAAGCACGGGTAGAACGCCTTTTTAGCATAGTGTTTTCTAAAGTTTCCAGGTTCACTCCCCAAGGAATCGAAGGAGTGACCGTCGAAACCTTAGTACAAAAGGGAAAGTTGTATTTATCCTCTAGTACACCTTCACTTTCATCAAGTTTCCACCCGTCGGCTCCGGTAGGGTCTGAGTCTAAATGCGTGGCTTTGTGGAGGTATTTTAACAGTTGACCTTCGGAAATTTTTGGGTAATCTGTGGTGGTGTTTCCGGGCAAAGCTGTTTTAAATTTAGGCAAGTTTTGGTCAATATCTAGCAAGTCGGCTAAAGCAACTACACAAATCGCTCCTTCTTGCTCCGAGTCGATGTACAGTAATTCATTGACAGCTTCGTCGGCGAATCCTCCAATTAGGTGAGGTCGGTAATCGTTGACGGCGCAAGCTAACTCGATATTGCTCAATAAATGGCCGGTGTCTAGAAAAATTCGCCGATAAGCTCGGTCTTCGTAACGCCAAGAAGAACGGAAAAAAACAGTGGTAATGGCGATCGCCAATTGGGTATTTTCTAGCGCTGGCGACTGGAAACAAGCTGCTTGCAACGCCGGCCAAACTTGACTGTCCCAAAAATGAACAAGTGAATGAGTTCTGCACTGATAGTTGTAGAGTCCGGCCGGCAACTGGGCAGTGCCACGGGAGATTAAATAAACCTCTGCTGGGTAGAGTCCACCCGCCGACGGTGCAGATCGCAAATACAGGTAGCTGTCGTCTACCGTCTGCACTTTCGCCGTCAACCCATAGCTGCACAGCAACAAGCTAGATAACCGACGCCACCAAGCGGCATCGGGATCGGCATCGGCATCCTCCGAGGGGTCTTTTAGATAAGGCTTGAGGTCAAAATACGCTCCAATTTTATATTCTTTGAAAGGCACAGGTTGCTCTGTCCAATCTAGCTGTTTACTTTTAGCAGCAATGGTTTCAGGGTCGTATTTTGTCCGTTCGTGGTAGTGCTGAGCAATGGAGAGAGGATGTTCTGGCATATTTCAGTAGAGGATTCGCTTTGGTTTCTCGATCGATCTTGACATTACTAACCGCTTTCTGGTTGAGCAAGGCAGAAATTTACAAATATAAAAAAAATCTTAGAAAAAATGCGACTGTTGTTACACAAGCTTAACATAAGAAGATACATAAGTATAAATACGCAGAATAATAACCATTAATTACTGTTATGGATTGGCTGCAGTAGCTGTCGTCATGAGGAATGAAAATGCAAAAGCTAAGCGCTGAGGAATTGCTTGCTCAGTATGCTGAGGGCCAGCGAAACTTTAACGCCGTTGACTTAAGTGAACATAACTTGTTTCAAGCAGATTTGACAGAAATAAATCTTTCTGGAAGCGTTCTGAGGCGAGCTTACTTGCCCTACGGAAATTTGACTCAAGCCAATCTTTATAAAACTGATTTGCAAGATGCTGAATTGGGCGACATTCAACTTTATCAAGCTAACTTGTCGGAAGCAACTTTATCAAGAGCAAACTTATCAAGAGCTAATTTGCGTCACGCCAATTTGCAAGGTGCTAATTTGCAGAAAGCCAATTTGCAAGGTGCGGATTTGTACAATGCAGATTTGACGAATGCCGATTTGAGATATGCGGATTTGAGCCGAGCTAATTTGGAGAAAGCAAAGTTAAGCAAAGCTCAATTAGCGGGATGCAACTTATTTCGATCGCGCTTGGTTGATTTGTCGGAAGCGGAGTGCGATCGCACTACTATCGGGCCCGAAGGCTATTGATGATTTGCAGCGCTGGGGGCGATCGGCTTAATTGGTCGTGAAGCGTAGCTATCCCGTAGGGAATCGCCCTTTTTTACATTTCTTAACATCTATCGACACGGCGGAAAATGTGAGTTACAGTTGTAAAAAACTTATCGCTCCGCAACATTGACAATAAATAACACACTTTGCCACCAGCAAACCGGGTAAAATTTATGGATTCTTCCGACCAAAAAGCCAGAGAACTTCGGCACAAAGAACAAGAACTGCGGAAGCGAGAACAAGAAATTCTGCTCCGCGAACTAGAAGCCGAAATCGACCGCTCAGTGCCCGAACATATAACGAGCAAGTACGAAGAACCAGACAGCCAAGTTAACGGCAAACTCAAACAGTGGCGCCGAAAAATTATAGCAGCCGCTCAATTTACAGGCATTGTCATTGCTGTTGTCGTTGCAGTTCGCATAGCATCTTGGCTGGCAACTGCGCTGATAGTTGGAGGAATTGCTTTGATTGCTTACAAAATGTTTATTGAAGAAGACAGAAGTTGAAAAGCTCAAGCAGGAAACTATCAGGAAACCCCCATGAACCTTAAAGTAGAAACTAGCAACTTTCTCAACGATTTAGAGCGAGTAGCCGCCGTCCGCCGAGAAATTGCCGATCGCCTCAGCAACATCGCCACAGCTATAAACCAATCAGAATTAGCAGGAGGAGAAGCATCGGGAAAACTCGGTTTAGAAACAGACAATGCCGACATTGATGTCGCCAGTAAAAACTTGCGCCAAGGAGTCTTTCGCCTGCTAGTGCTAGGCGACATGAAACGCGGCAAAAGCACTTTTCTCAATGCGTTAATCGGCGAAAACTTACTACCCAGCGATGTAAATCCCTGTACAGCTTTGCTGACGATTTTGCGCTATGGGTCAGAAAAAAAAGTCACCGTTTATTTCAATGACGGCAAAAGCCCAAAACAGCTAGATTTTAAAAGTTTTAAACAAAACTACACAATTGACCCCGCTGAAGCAAAACGCTTAGAAGAAGAAAAGAAACCAGCATTTCCAGATATCGACTGTGCCGTAGTAGAATATCCCTTACCTTTACTGGAAAAAGGCATAGAAATAGTAGACAGTCCCGGACTGAACGATACAGAAGCCCGCAACGAATTATCTCTCGGTTATATCAACAACTGCCACGCTATTTTGTTTGTACTCAGGGCAACTCAGCCTTGCACAATGGGTGAAAGACGTTATTTAGAAAATTACATCAAAAATCGCGGATTGAGCGTTTTCTTTCTGATTAATGCTTGGGATCAAGTGCGAGAAAGTTTGATTGACCCGGACGATCCTGAAGAATTGGCAGAAGCCGAAGGGAAACTGCGGCGGGTTTTTCAAGCTAATTTAGCTGAATATTGTTTAACAGAAGGACACGATATTTACGACGAGCGAGTGTTTGCAATTACCTCAATTAAGGCACTCAGGTTGCGGATAAAAAACCCGGATGCGGATTTGGCAGGAACTGGTTTTCCCGAGTTTATGGCGGCACTGAATACGTTTTTGACGCAGGAAAGGGCGATTTCAGAATTGCGTCCGGCGAGGACTTTGGCGCGTCAAATTTCTGCTCGCGTCCGCGAAGCTGTTGGGCGCAGATTACCATTACTCGATCGCGATGTCAATGAGTTGAAGGAAAAGATTAATTCAGTTGAGCCGGAGTTTAAAAAGCTGACTCAGATTCGCGATGAGTTTCAACAAGAAATTAGCAGAGTTAGAGATAGTAAATCGCGGGCGATCGCAGATTCTTTCCGCGCCTACGTTCTCAACTTAGAAAATACCTTTGAAACAGATTTTTTGCGGTATCAACCGGATCTAAAATTTCTGGATTTCTTCAGCCAAGGCAAGCGAGAAGCCTTTGAAGCATCGCTAAAACGAGCATTAGAGCAGTACATCAATGACAAATTAGCAGCTTGGACTCTCACAGCAGAACAAGAGATGAATTCCGCATTTTCACAGCTATCGAAAAGTGCGGCAAATTACGGAGCATCTTACACGAAAGTGACTGAAAAAATCACAGAAAAACTGACCGGGCAAAAAATACCAGCAGCAGTCAGCAACTCAAACGAAGATAACTCGCCAGCTTGGGCAAAATGGGCGATGGGATTGTTCTCGTTAACGACCGGAAATCTTGCGGGCGTAGCAATGGCAGGAGCGGGTTTTGATTGGAAAAATATCCTGCTTAATTTAATCACTGTGTTAAGCGTTAGTACGATTCTTGCTAGTTTGACGGGGATTGTTTTGGGGCCGCTGTACTTGGCTTTATTGGGGATGGGTGTTGGGTTCTTGCAAGCAGACGGAGCTCGCAAAGAGTTGGTGAAAGCCGCGAAAAAAGAGCTGGTGAAATATCTGCCGCAGGTGGCTAAAGAGCAGTGGCAGCCGATTCACGATGCTGTGAAAGAGTGTTTTGATGTTTACGGGCGGGAAGTGGGCGATCGCATGAATGCGGATATTAATTCTCGGAAATCTGAGTTAGATAATTTGCTCGAACAAAAGGAATCTCGCGAGATTAATTGTCAGGCTGAATCTGAGCGGTTGAAAAAATTGGAGGCTGATGTTTCTGCCCAGTCGCAGAGTATTGAATCGCTATATCAAGCTTTCCTAGCATCCGCTAAATGAAATAAAACAGCAATATGCAACAACCCGAAATTTATCAAAACCTGACTGACTATCTCAAATCAGCACTCGGTATTCTCGAACTTGACAAAAACTCCCAACTGTATCGAGATACCACCTCAATCTGTGACTATCTCGCCAAACCAACTTTTCAAATTGCTGTCTTTGGCCCGTTTAATTACGGCAAGTCAACTTTGCTCAATGCTTTGCTGGGAAATCGTGCTTTGCCGATCGACCTTGTGCCCACTACAGGTGCTGCCATTTATGTCAACTACGGCGAGGAATTGCGCGCAAAAATTACCCTGAAAGACGGCACGGAAGTTAGCGAAGCGGGGACTGATGTTTTGAAACGCTACGCCATCCTTGACGACGCGAGACAAATGCGGGATGATGTGGCCGCCGTTAATGTTTACTGTCCCCATCCATTCCTGAAAACGGGTGTGGAGTTGCTGGATCTGCCGGGAACCAATGACCGGGAAGAACAGGATAATTTGGTTCGGGATAAATTGCTAACGGCTGATTTAGTTGTGCAGGTTTTAGATGCTCGCAAATTGATGACTTTAGGGGAACGAGAGAACTTGAGAGATTGGTTGAGCGATCGCCACATCAACACTGTAGTCTTTGTTGCCAATTTTCTCAATCTACTCGAACCAGACGACCAAAAACAAGTTTACAATCGCTTGTTGTTTGTTGCCGAAAGTTTTCGCTCCAATTTGCCGAACAATATCAGCAATATCTACCGCGTCGATGCTTTGCCGGCTTTGAGGGCGAGGCTGAAAGGAGATGTGGCCGCAGCCCAAACTACAGGAATTGCCACGTTTGAATCGGCTTTGCAAAGTATTGTGGCAGCTCAACAGGAACAACTAGCAGTTAAGTTGCCCAGAATTGAAGCTATAGCTACTAAAATTGGCCAATCTCTCCGAGCAAAGTCTGAAACTGTAACTGCAGAAATAGCTGCCGCTCAAAAAAAGCACAAAGACAAAATTGAAATTAAACAAAAAGCTGAAAAACTGATATCAAAAGGGTTTTTTGCCAGCGTTTCTGACTTCGAGAGTTGGCTTTACCAGCCCACACTTTTGCAGCGGTATCAATCGGAAATGGCGCTGTCGCTTCAGGAAGGGAGTTTTGATGCGTGGAAGCTAAAATTTCAGCGAGAGGTCTTACATCAGCAGCAAACCATCGCAGAATGGGTAAATAAAGCTTGCGAATTCTTTGAGAAAGAACAGCCGATCGCGCTTTTGATTTCGTTTCCTCCAGCCCCGCAAGTCACCTTACCGGAGCCGCCACCACCTCCAGCTCAAAAGTCGATCGACAGCGAAGTGACTCCAGTGGCGATCGCCACCGGCTTAGGTTGGCTGTTGGGCGGGCCTGTGGGAGCCGCAGTAGTCGGCGGCGCTAGCTATATTTTGAATAAAAGAACTGGGAATGAAAAGCCGCCTGAATCGTCAGAAGCTTATCTAAATCAAGTAACGGAAATTTGCAACGAGGCTGCTAAAAACTATCTCGCTCGCTTCAGCACCGATACTTTTTCCATGCTGCAACACTACAAGGAAATCGCCGGAAAAGTTATCTGTTTTCAAGACAGCAAAGAGCCGCTACAGACAAATATCCAGCAATACCAGATACAGTTAATCAATAATTTGTTAGAAAATATCGAATCCTGTCTTCAAATGACCAAATCTGTAATTAACGGCAAATGATCCGAACCGACATTGCGGCCAGTACGAATCTTCAAAACACCAATTTCTTTGCTGACTAGAAAGTGATCGATGGGAATATAAGCCAGCGGCATAAAAGTCGGCCAAGTCGGTAAAATGCCAAAGCCCGATCGCGCATTTCGCAAATTTCCCGTTTTTACCATATTTTTGTAAAATGGCGACCACATTGTGGTATTTAAATCCCCAACCACAATCACGGGATTTTTTACTTGGGCTGCATACTCGCCGATGGCTGCTAGCTGTTCGTTGCGATTGATAAAACTGTGCTGTTTGATCGGCACAGTGGGATGAGCAAGAATCAGAGAAATGATTTTACCTTGAAATTTAACATCCGCCGACAAGCTCTTTCTTTGATTTGAAAAGGCTTTAACCGAAGAATTTTCTAAAGGCAGCCTGCTGTATATTGCACTGCCAAATCTCTCAGATTCTTGCTGGGTAGAAGAGTAAGGAAAAATTTCGCTTAAAACCGATAACTCTTTTGCCCAAGATGAGTTGACTTCTACAAAAACTGCGATATCAGGTTGTTCTGCTTTAACCAGCGATATCACCTCAGAATATCGCCGATTACTCCTTAAAACATTTGAATGCAAAATCCGCAAGTTGTGTCCGGGCGTTGCTCCTGCAAATGCTGGCCCTGGAAAGTACCAAGGAACTATTTCCGCCAAATTAATGATAATACAAAATGCGCTCACCAGCAACCATCTTTTTTTTGAGCGCACCAGAGCGAAGAATATAAAAGTAGAAAAACCAACCAGCAGATATTGTAGTTTAAAATGAGAACTCAATTCAAAAAAAATGTTTAATTCTCCCAAATAACCGACTATGGACAATACGGCATTTACAGTGGCTCCGATAATAAACCATTTTAAAATTATGTGCTTCAAGCTAAGGTTTTTGTTGGGCGTGCTGTGCATCACTGCCCATTTGAGCTTGATTTTAAGGTCGTTGGTAATCGGCAATTTATCAATTTCTATTACCAGTTGTTCTGGCTGTTCCAACACTCGCCGCTTTTGATAAAATCTCACCAACAAGCTATCTACCACAAAATAACTAAAATAATTGGCAACAAATCCTACAAATACCAACACACCTAAGCCGATCAGCATACCAAAGGAACCGCCGACTTTGGCCAAACCTGACCAAACGGCGGCGTCACCTGTTTTACCTGTAGCTACTATGGCTATAAATAGCATTAAAGCAGGCAATCCGATCGTGATTGTGTTTCTGATGATAGAGTCCATTGTTTATCTTCTCTGCTAAGCTTTTTATGATTGGGCTTTTGCTCTAAATTTCATAAATTTCTAACGGTAAGTTGTCGGGATCTCGGAAAAAGGTAAACCGTTTTTCTGTAATCTCGTCAAGGCGAATTTCTTCTACTTCTACTCGTTGAGATTTTAAGTATGCAACTGATTCTTCGATGTCATCAACTGCAAAAGCTAAATGTCTCAAACCGCAAGCTTCAGGATTGTTAATTCTTTCAGGAGGATGGGAAAATGAGAAAAGCTCGATGGTGTCGCCATTGCCTACTCGCAAATCTAGTTTGTAAGAATTCCTCTCGGTTCGGAAAGTTTCTTTGATAATGGAACATCCCAATACTTCTACATAAAATTTCTTCGATGCTTCGTAATCCGAGCAAATAATCGCCACATGATGTATTGCTTTTATTTTCATCTTAAAGAAGTTAGTTAGTTGCGTTTTTGCAAATGCACAGCACGCTATTGACAATTATATTTGACGATCGCAGACTCTGCGAGAAACCCTGCTAAATTCAGCGCGATCGCCCTTTATTTTCCCCCGCCAAAATCTTAATCTGAAAATTTATGTAAAAAAAGTACCCTACTTTGATAAAATGAGAGTTTTGCAGTCAATCACCCAATTTGCATCTCAGGAGACAAGCACTATGGCCCGTATGTATTACGACACCGACGCGAACCTAGACCTCTTAGCCAACAAAACGATTGCTATCATCGGCTACGGTTCCCAAGGACACGCCCACGCCCTAAACCTCAAAGACAGTGGCATGAATGTCGTTGTCGGTTTGTATCCCGGTAGCAAATCTGCCGCCAAAGCAACCGACGCGGGTTTAACAGTTCACCCGGTAGACAAAGCAGCCGCCGCCGCTGACTTCATCATGATTTTATTGCCCGATGAAGTTCAAAAAACTATTTACAAAGAACAAATCGAACCGAACCTTTCTGAAGGAAATGTTTTAGCATTTGCTCACGGTTTTAACATTCACTTCGGCCAAGTTGTTCCGCCGGCGAATGTAGACGTAGTAATGGTTGCCCCCAAAGGCCCCGGACACTTGGTGCGGCGGACTTACGAACAAGGGGAAGGCGTTCCGAGTTTGTTTGCAGTATATCAAGATGCTTCCGGTCAAGCGCGCGATCGGGCAATGGCCTATGCTAAAGGTATCGGCGGCACCAGAGCCGGCATCCTGGAAACCACTTTCCGCGAAGAAACAGAAACGGATCTTTTTGGCGAACAAGTAGTTTTGTGCGGCGGTTTGAGCGCCTTAATTAAAGCTGGATTTGAAACTTTAGTTGACGCTGGATACCAACCGGAATTAGCTTATTTTGAATGTTTGCACGAAGTTAAACTTATCGTTGACTTAGTAGTAGAAGGAGGTCTCGCCAAAATGCGCGATAGCATCTCCAATACCGCAGAATACGGCGATTTAACTCGCGGCCCCCGCATCGTCACGGATCAAACCCGCGCCGAAATGCGGAAAATTCTCAGCGAAATTCAATCCGGCCAATTTGCCCGCGAATTCGTTCTCGAAAACCAAGCCGGCAAACCAGGTTTTACCTCCATGCGCCGTCAGGAAGCAGAACATCCTATTGAAGAAGTTGGTAAAGATTTGCGAGCTATGTTTAGCTGGTTGAAAAAGCACGCCTAATCAATTTTAGATTTTAGATTTTAGATTTTAGATGGGAGAACCAATCTAAAACAGTTCTGGAGGCAGAACCTCTATCTGTAGGGTGTGCATTGCACACCTTACTGGTTTGAGGAAAATCTAAAATCTCAAGTTTAATCGATTTGAGATTGAAGGAAAAATCTCAAATCTACAATCTCAAATCGTCATGTTTGGTTGTGATTCCCTTAACCCAACCTACAAGAAAATAGCTAGGTATTATTAGAGGAACCGGGTTTCTCGCTGATAGCTCAAAACTATCGACTGGGACTAGGACTTTTTTCCAAGTTTTCAATCTCCTTCTCCCTTTGCTTGTTTGAATCTTTCGGCTTCACCCACGAAGGCCACAACCCGACGAAGAACTTTCGGCTTGCCACGCTAGTATCTCTTACAGGTTTGGGCAGAAAAGCTAAAGTGTCACCGTAAAGGGTAAACAGCGCTATAAACAGCAGCAACAGCGGGATAAGATTTTTTTTAGGCATGGCAGTTTGGGAGTAGAGTTTGTGAAAGCGCTTTGTTATATTTTGCCCTTGCACGGACAAAAAATATCAGAGACAGCTTAAGAAGAAAATACAGCCCTGGGGGGTAAGGGGCGTCGCCTACAATAGGAAAGCCGGCTAGTCGCAATCTGATGTCCCCTCGAACTACCACTACAAACACCTTTATTAGAGGTGTTCGAGCGGACATCAGATTATTAGCTAATAACTAATAGTGGTAAGGCTCGGACTGCGAACTCTACATAATTATGTTCTGGGTCGAGAACTCAACAAAATACTATGGTTTTTTGGCGCTTACCTACTTAACGACTAATAACTAATCACTACTTATTCCCTTGAATAAAAGTTTGCACTACTGTATGAATTTCCGGGGAAATTTCTGTTACTAGCCGCACCGGGATTGCCGAGGTGGAAGCTAATTGCGCGTATTCTGGCGTAAGAAAAACTGCATATTTGTCAGCTTCTGGAGTCAGTTGAGCGACCGTGGCTAAACTTATAGCTTTAATATAATTGCGTATGCTAACAGCTTGGTCGCCGACAACTTCATCGCCACTCATTACTGTGTTTGGTCTGCGAACTTGGTTTAAAGTTGTACTCGGATCTTTGACGCTTAAGTGGGTTGCTCCTACAAAACCGACTAGCCATTTAGGAGAGGGAATTTTCGGAAAGCCGGCAATTTGTTCGGCTAAGGCGGGAGTTGTTTTGTCTGCAGAAGATGCTACTATTAATGTGGGAATTTGAATTGCACTTAAACCAGTTTCTCCAAATAGTAATGATGTGATCGGATTCATGGCGATCGCCCTTTTAATCCTCGCATCCCGCAATTGATACTGTTCTTCGGGCAATCCGGCCGCCGCGCACTGAATGCCTTCGCCTAAGCTGAACCCAATCAAATCTCCCTGACACCTTTGTTTGAGTGCGCTCAATTGCAGTTCGGCGCCGGCCACGGACAAGGCTGTAGCGCCGCCGAAAGAATAGCCAATTATTACCGATGGGTCGATCGCGATTTTCCCCTGCAAATTATCATCAGTTTGGTTCAATTTTGTCAGTTCGTCGAGTACAAAACTGATGTCTTTGGGACGGTCTAAAAACTCTTGAGGAGCTAGCAAGGGACACTTCCCCGCCATCGCAGCATTGGTATTCGTTTCGTTGCTGCCCGGATGTTCTAAAGCTGCTACCACATAGCCGTGAGACGCCAAATGCTCGGCTAAGTAGCGCAAATCCGTGCGGACGGAACCCAACCCGTGAGAAAAGACGATCGTCGGTTTGTCGGCCGTCGCAGCTATCGACCAGTACACATCCACCGGAATAGGTCGATTGCGGGTACTATCGTTCAAATCTAGCGCCCGTACCTGCACGACATTAGGTCCGGGCTGGGTGGGATCGAAAGGCAGCTTAAACGCGGGTTTAACCGCTGCTAACTGAGGTGCGATCGCCGCCATAAAGCGCTGAGTTTGCCAAAAACTTGTGTTCATATTTCCCAAAACTGCGAAAGCTCGATCGAGATCCACCACGACCCGCGAGCTCGGATAAGACTCAATGAAACTCAATACCGATAAGCCTTCCGGCGCGTTTGCTCCCAGCAGCAGAGCCGATCGCAGCGCTTCCACACCCCCACCGTCGTGCCTGGGTATCACTGTAGTCAAATCCGTCAGGATGGCAGTGCCGATGCCCGTATTTAGCAAGTTGCTCAGGCCGACTACATTTAGGGGAATTTTCGCTTGCAGCGCCCGAAAAATCTTACTCCGCTGTTCCTCAGACAGGAGATTGGCATAAGCTTGCAGTTTGGCAGGGACTTTTCCTGTTTCTGCGAGTTCGCGCAAATCCGCAACCGATATTGACGATTCTAAAATACCTTTGCGGACAACAACCGTTTCTGCTGCTTTTAGAGAGGATGTCGCGCCGCTCAAAGGGCCGATCGAAATCGAACCCAAAACACTCGCCACTGAAGAAAACCATCTGAAATTTGGTCTGATGCTCATTTTTACCTTATTGAACTAGAGGGGGTAGATCACCATATTCTCAAAATTCTCCCAGATACCGAGATATTGTCCTAGATGCCGAGAAATTGCCTCGATCGGAGTGCGATCGGCAAAGCCTCTACGCATATTTACTGACCGATCGCACATTCCGTACCTAAGTGCACTTCTTGTGCGGGTGCTAATGATGATGAGTTGAAGGATTTTTTAATCGGCAGCCCAAAAAATACCAACTTCGCGAGTCAAAAGAGCGATCGAGTGTATTCTCTAACCGCGCCAAGGTGCGGAAATTTTGCTAGCAATTCCGTTGGATTAGGATTAAATATAGGACTTACACAATTGTCATAAGTAGGGCTTAAATTTTAGGTATGTAGTTGCGATATTAGCTTAGTAAATAGTGATTCGATTGCAACTACATACGTTTGTTTAATTTGCCAGTTAGCTTTAGTCCTAAAATATTAACCGCAGATGAATGCAGATTCATAACATCATCTGCGGTTAATATATTCCTCAAGATACAGGAAAATAAACAACCAGCATGGAAATATTTGGGTGAGTCCGGGCAATCGCTTCCGGTTCTTTGAGAGTTCCAGGTTGTTCCCACAAATTCTGTTGTTGAGAAATTGTTGTTAAAATCAGCAAATCGTGTTCTAACAAATTCTGCGAAACTAACTTGATAAAATTTCCCCCCACCCGATTTACTGGTATCTCAGAAAGAATTTCCACCTCCGCCGCACTTTTGTTGATTTGTTCCCGTTTTGTCGCCACCAACAACACTTGCAAACTCGCCTTGAGTTCCTCTGCCAAACTCTTAGCAATATCCACGGTTTCCTGAAACCCAAACCGAGTCAACTCGCTGTCAGTTACCGCCAAAATAACTCTGGCTGTATTCTGGAGAGGATCGGGAAATCGAGCAATCAGTACGGGTACGGGCGATCGCCTGATCACTGTGTCAATGATGCTGCCAAAAAAATTGTCGCGCGTCGTAGAAAATCCCTTCCAACCGCAAACTATTAAACTAGCCTCGCGTTCGGTTGCACTCCGCAGAATTCCGCGATCGATCGCATCATCTATCCTCGCGATCGGTTCAACCGCACAAGCAGCAGCATGAGCAACAGTTTCTGCAGCCGTCAAAAGTTGAGTTTGCTGCATTTTATCTGCCGGCGAAATTGCTTCCCCGCGATCGGACAAAATATGCAGCGGCAGCAAAGTTCCCTGATATCTTTTTGCTAAAATCAAAGCCAAACGCAGCAAATTATCTTCTGTATTCGGATTAGCAACAGGCACTAAAACTCGCTCTCCCCATGAATGCTTTCCCGACGTAGCGGTCGGCAAACTCGACCCCGGCTGCTGCATTTCTTGACCCCACCGAGATACAATCCAAGGAGAAGCGACACAAGTTACTAAAATCATGGCAATGATGCCGTTCACCGTTACGCGATCGACCAATTTAATGTCAAAAGCAACCGTAATCGCCGCCAAAGTAGAAGCAGCTTGAGCAACAGAAAGACCGAACATTACCATAATGTTCGGAAACTCAAAACCAAATAATTTCCCCGGTAGCCAAGCTGCCAAAAACTTGCTCACCACCTCTGCTAAAATCATCACCGCCGCCACTAACAAAGACTGCGGCTGCTTCACCAAAATTAGCGGGTCAATTAACATCCCCACAGAAATCAGAAAAAACGGCACAAACAGCGTGTTGCCAATAAACTCAATCCGATTCATCAGCGGACTCATTTTGGGAATAATTTGAGTAATGGCAATTCCCGATAAAAATGCCCCAATAATTGCCTCAATTTCAATTAGTTCTGCTGCGTAAGAAACTAGAAATAGGGTAGCCAATACAAATATAAATTCCGCATTCTCGTCGTGTCCAAATTTCTTAAAAAACCAGCGACCGATTTTGGGGACTCCCCACAAAGTAGCAAAAGTGTAGATAGCAAGAGATGGAATGAGAAATAGCCAAAATTCGAGAGTTAGATTTCCTTTGAAAGCTTTAACAACAATTGCCAGCACCAACAGTCCCAACACATTCGTAATTAAAGTCCCCCCCAAAGTCGTAGTAATAGTCTGAGTTCGCATCAATCCCAATTTCGTGAGAATTGGCAGCGCTAATAGCGTGTGCGTAGCAAAACAAGAAGCGACTAAAATTGAAGCTAGCCAGCTATATCCCAACAGCAGCATTGCTCCTGTCCCCAATATCATCGGCAACGAAAAAGTAGCCAGCCCAAATATGACAGCTTTGTCCGCATTGAGTTTAAGGTCGTCGAGGCTAGTTTCCAGTCCCGCTAGGAACATCAAAAACAGCAATCCTACAGTACCTAACAAAACAATAGTAGCGTCTCGTTGCAGCAAATTGAGACCGTTGGGCCCGACAATTACGCCCGCAATAATTAACCCGACTATTCCCGGTAGTCGCAAGCGCTCAAATAACAGAGGCGCGAGTAGCATGATTGCTAAAAGAACTAGAAAAACGGGAACGGGAGCGGTAATCGGCCCGGAAGTTAACATACATTTCACCCTAAATATTGGCAGCGAACTGCTATTATATTTAAAATAAAATAATCACAATATCTATCAATCTAAAGAGGTATTCTCAATAAATTACAGCGTAATTGGTAATAAGTAGGACTTGCCCGGAGAAACCCTATTCCTTGGCAAAATAGGGGTTTTAGGACGAGAAATTATTGAAAAAAACCCGGTTTATCGTTTCCGAACCACAAGTCCTGATTGGGAATAATACCCATAAACAAGGGAAACGTGCTTGCTTTTATGCCTTGCTCTTGTCTATTTAAAATCTAAAACCGGGAAAGGTTTCGCCGCTTCCATCTGTGCCGCTAAAGTAATTAAAGTTGCTTCCGCCGCAGGCCGCCCGATAATTTGAATTCCCACGGGCAAACCGTTGTTATCTAAAATGGCAGGAAGTGCGATCGCAGGCAAACCGCTAGCATTAAATGGCGGACAAGGAGCAACCCAATTAATGATCCGCTGCAAAGTTTCTTCAAAACTCAAATCCGCCCACTCTCCAACCCGGATTGGCGAGTGCATATAAGTCGGCAAAACTAACACATCAAATTTTTCAAAAAATCCCACAATCCGCCGTGAAATCACCTGCATTTGATTCACCGCCCGCAAATATTCCCCAGCGGAAATAGTTCTTTCTAACAGCCAGCGATTCATCGGTTCCAAAGCAGCGCCTGGAATGCCACTTGCCGCCGCCCCAGACTGCCAAATTGCGATAAACGGTTCGATTAAACCCGTAAAATCTGGGCATCCAGGTTCGACATCATGACCCAAATCTGTCAGTAACTTGACGGTTTCGAGTACCGCTTGCTGACAGATAGGCGCAGCCTCGCCCACAGGGGAAATAGTCGTAGAAAACGCAATTCGCAGCTTACCCTGCTGTTGACGGGAAGCCTCTAAAAACGTCGGATTTGAATCTGGTAGCCAGTACGGATCGCCTGTTGTGTAGCCTGACATCACATCCAAAAGTGCGGCGGCGTCAGCTACTGTGCGCGCCAGGGGGCCGTTGGCAGAAATGCCGCTGAGGTAATCTCCGACAGGTGCCCAGGAAACTCGCCCCCGCGACGGTTTAATGCCCACTAAACCGCAGCAGGAAGCCGGCCCTCGAATCGAACCGCCGCCGTCTGAACCTTGGGCGATCGCGCACAAACCCGCTGCTACAGCCGCCGCTGAGCCGCCGCTGGAACCTCCGGGCGTATAGTCTAAATTCCAGGGATTGCGCGCGGGCGGGAAACCTTCTGGTTCGGTGTAAGGTAATGAGCCAATTTGAGAGGTGGCTGTTTTGCCCAGAATGTTAAATCCCGCTGCTTTGATCCGCCATACTACTGACTCGTCGTAGGCAGAGATGTTACCGAGCAAAGCCTGAGTGCCGTATGTACACGGAACGCCGGTAACTGGTGTCAAGTCTTTAATGGCGATCGGCACTCCGAAAAAAGGTGGCAATTCCTGTGGCTTGTTTAACCCCGCTAGTTTTTCGGTTTGAGATTTAGCTAGGGCGATCGCACGCTCTGCCGTTACCGTAAAATAACTGCCCAGCTCAGGGTTTAATCGATCGATCCGTTCCAAGTAGAGATTGACAATTTCTAAAGGCGACACTTCCAGGGTGCGGATCGACTCCGCCAACTCCAGAGCTGGAGTAAAAGCCAGATCGACAGAATTCATCGGTTTAAGTCCTTAATTGTTGGATGAAGTATCAATTTATACTGTTTTAGTGCGGAAAACTCTTTCCATTAAAAAATTACTTCAAAAATGTGGAAAATCCCTATTTGGGCGTAGATAAAGAGTGAGCGCATCCTCCTATTGGCAGAATATTTCCTTTGTATTGCACCAGTAGAAACTGATCTTGCGATAGACTGAGGAGAGCAGTTAAGCTTTTGTGCAAGAGACGCTCTTCGGGCGATCGGCATTGTCCAACTCCCACAAATCATCTGTTCGAGTCAGCCTTCTCACCAACTTAAGGTAGCGCATATGACACAGCAGCATCCGCCAGCTCCTCGCCCTCCCGTACCCGGAGCTCCCCCACCGCCAGGAATGCCCCGCCCTCCAGCTCCAGGGATGCCCCCCAGAGCAGCAGCAATGCCGCCCGCACCGCCGCCCGCACCAGCACCAGCACCAGCACCGCCGCCGCAATCCTTCGCCACACCTAAAAGCCCGAGCTTTAGCAGCGGCGGATCTCCGACTTTGAAAGAGCTAGTCCTCCGAGCCAAAGATGAAGGAGTATCCGACCTTCACCTCGGCGTAAACGAAGTGCCTCGCTTCCGCACGCGGGGCGAAATTGCCGACATCGGCTATCCACCAACAGATTTAGATACGTTTTTTGGCTGGTTGCGCGAGTGCATGAGCGATGAAGAAATTGAAATTTTCCAAAAAACCCTAGACTTTGACGGCGCTTTCGACTTCGGGTTCGTGCGGATTCGGATCAGTTGCATGGACTCCTTGGCCGGCCCGGCGATGGTGCTTCGGCTAATTCCTTCCAAAATAATGACACTGGAGGAATTGAAGCTGCCGGAGGTCTTTAAGAAAATATGCGGCTACCACAAAGGGCTGATTTTGGTGACGGGCCCGACAGGTTCTGGTAAGTCTACCACCTTGGCTGCGATGATCGATTACATCAATAAGAATAAAGCCTACAATATCATCACGATCGAAGACCCGGTAGAATTCGTACACGAAAGCAAAAAATCTTTGATCAAGCACCGGGAAGTCGGCAGGCACACGCTCAAGTTTATGAACGCTCTCAAAGGCGCTCTGCGGCAAGACCCGGACATGATGCTAGTAGGAGAAATTCGGGACAGAGAGACGGTGGAAATCGCCCTCAAAGCCTCTCAGACAGGTCACTTAGTTGCAGGAACCCTGCACACCAACAGTGCGATTAAAACCCTGAACCGGATTCTGGATATGTTCGGGCCCGAAGAACAGGAAGCCATACGGGTTTCCATTTCCGAATCCCTAGTGGCGATTATTGCTCAACTGCTGTGCAAAACCACAGACGGAAAGCGGGCTGCTTTCCACGACGTTTTGATCAATACCGACGTGGTTAAGGAATACATTCTGAAGGGCCAGAATGAGGAAATCAATCAAATTATGATCAAAGATACTTATGAAGGCATGACGACTATGAATAAGTCGCTCTACGGTCTTTATCAAGAAGGTCGGATTACTGAAGAACTTTGTGTAGAGAACTCGCCGTACCCGAACGAAATGGCTCAGATGCTCCGAGGTCGAGTCTAAAGGTCGAGTGTTAACAGTTAAAAGTTAACACTTAACTGTTAACTTTTAACTTTTATTGGTGTAGTGAATTGAAAGTCGATCGCCCCATTTTGCCGGATTTTTTCAAAGGAATTGCGCTGTTTACACCAGGGGGAGACTTAATCTATTGCATAGACCCCCGCAAGCAAACTCGGTGGCACTTGCAGTTGTGCGTAGCTCTACAGGAGATCCTCGGTTTGTCGGAACCCCCGCATTTTCTGATACCTTGCTACACGGCAACCGTTGACTGCTGGCTCGATCCAGGCGATCGGCAGGTGCGGCTTGCTGCCGAGGCTTACCCCCCCGTGCTGCGACATCAAACGCTGCTGAACGCCATTTTTGGGACTGGTGACTTAGTGTGGCATCCCCGGAGCGAAGAAATGTGCGAACCGATGGCGATTGCTACTTATCACGAACAATTCCCCGAACTTTGGGAAAATCACGACTTAGTTGTACAGTATGCGAGTCCCGAAGCTCGATCGGACTGGAGCAGTTCGATAGTAACTCCCTTGGGCTTTCCGCAATCCCAGCAGACTCGGCTGCCCAAACCAACAGCACTTACCCCACCGCCACAAACTCAAGGGTACGTTTTGCGTCTGTTTGTTTCCGGCAGCAACCCCAGCACTGAACGCACCCTGGAAACTTTACACCAGTTTTTAGAGAAATGCCTCGATCGTCCCTACACTTTAAAAGTAATTGATGTTTTGAAACATCCAGACCAAGCTGAGGCAGATCAGATTTCAGCAACTCCTACTTTGATTAAAATCTGGCCGAAACCGGTGCGACGAATAGTCGGTGAATTGAATGATGATGAAAAAATAGTGCGGCTGCTGAGCTATTCGGAATTTTAGATTGGGGCGAGGATTTTTGCGATTATTTAATACGGGCGATCGGGGTTTTAGTAGCGATGGAATTAACAACATTTAGTAATTCAGTCCTGGACGCAAAAAGTGGTTTGGCGTTCTACTTATATCGGTCAGGTGTTCTTCTCCCCTGTACCCTAAATATAAAGGTTCTGCATCCAGGACTGAATTGCTGTTGAGACACTACACTCGCCACGAATAATTAGGGTAACTTACTTTGCTGGAAAGTTGCGGTAAGGTGCGCCGAAGAGCACCCTACGTTACCACAATCAATCTGGCAATCAGGAGAATTGAAAACCGTGCCTGATGTCAAAAAGGTCGATCGGCTTAATCAGGAAGACAAACATCCGGAGCGCACAAACTGGGGAAATCCAAAGTTGTGACTTCCAGCGTATCCAACTCAACTCGCCGAATTACATGATTGTTCGTATCAGCAACAAACAAATGAGGCCCGATCGCACTCAACCCTGAAGGTTCAAAAAATTGAGCCTTGAGACCTTTAGCATCAACCAAACCTGCTTTACCATCTCCAATCATTGTTCTGCACGTACCGCCCCGGTGGTCGATCCGTTTAATTTTGTGATTGTAAGTATCAGCCACCCAGAGGTAATTTTGAGCGTATTCAACACCCAAACAGTGCTGCAATCTTACCTGATCGCCGCGACCATCTTTATCCCCAAAACCAAACAATTCACCGCTACCGCAAACAGTGCGAACCTTCGGGTCTTCATCTATACCCACAGCACGAATCGAACTAATTTCGCTGTCGGCAACAAACAACTCCGATCGATCCGTAGCGAGCCCGCTGGGCTGAGAAAAAGCTGATTCTGCAAGATTCCCGTCCACACAGGATTCTCGGCCAATACCCGCATAAGTGCCGATCGTGCCAGTGTCTAACTGCATTTCCCAAATTTGGTGGGAACCCGCCATTGCAATAAAAAGTCTATTTCCAACTCTTTCTAAATCCCAAGGCGAATTCAATTGCGTTTCTAAACCCTTGCCGCTGCGGGGTGAAATTTCGTGACTTTGTTCGCCGGTACCAGCAACAGTTTCCACCCGTTGAGTCGTAAAATCAATCTTTCTGAGAGCATGATTTTCCGTATCAGCAACATATAGAATTTGACTTTCTGCATCAAAAGCCATACCTTGAGGTGCAAAAAACTCAGCCTCTTCAAAGTCCCCATCAGTTAAACCCGGTTTGCCACTACCGATGACGTGCAGCACCTCACCTTCGAGGGTGCTGACAACAATCCTATTATGTCCTGAATCAGCAATAAATAAGCAAGAACCGACTAAGTTTTGTATGACTGAATTAGCAGGCCCGGGCAATACAGTTTCATCTACAGATTCATTTTCCTGACTCATTTCGCCCAAAAGCGCGACCTGTGGGTGAAGCTGTTTTGCCTCCGTTGCAGCGATCGCAAATGCCAGCACTTTACCGGGAAAAGCCAGCGGTGTTGATACAGGTTTGCGCTGTTTTTCTAAGCGAAAACTGAGTTGTTTAAAGTTAAGTGCATTTTTATCTTTGTATTCAGCAATTAACTTGCCAACTAACTCGTCAAGTGCTTCTCTATTGCCTTCACCCGAAACAAAGCCGACGACATAACTTTCAGGATCGATCACCATTAAAGTCGGCCAAGCGCGAACCGCGTAGCTTTGCCAAACTTTCATGCCGCTGTCAACGATTACGGGATGTTCGATATCGTAGCGGAGGATAGCTTGGCGGATGTTTTCTACTTCTTTTTCGTTTTCAAATTTAGCCGAGTGAACGCCGATAACCGTGAGGGAATCTTTATATTTTTGTTCGAGGTATTTTAAGTCTGGGAGGACGTGCAAGCAGTTGATGCAGCAGTACGTCCAGAAGTCGAGGAGGACGACGCGCCCTTTTAAGGATTCAATGGATAAAGGTTTCTCGGTGTTTAACCAGGGGTAGTTTCCGGGGAATTCTGGTGCTCTGACGCGAGGCATGGCATCTCCTGGGTAGGATGTGAATGATTTTTTTACTTCTTTAATTTAGCGGGAAGTTTCCCGGCATGGGGAAAAAGCTGGTTAAACCTGGGCTTTTGGACACAGCCAAGATGCCATTGCCACCAGAGGGGAGTGAGTTCAGTGTTCATAGAGCCACCTTGAATACTTTAGTCTGTAGCACTTTTGTATTCAAAACCTTACTATTTCTCTCTATGCAGCCTAGCAAACTAGACCAAACTTTAGGATTAGAAATACAACGTCGTCGCATAGAGAAACGTTGGTCCCAAGAATATCTGGCAGAAGTCACAGGCCTGCACAGAACCTATATCAGCCAGCTTGAGCGAGGGCTGAAAAGTCCATCTGTTAGAGTTCTTAGTCACATTACAAATGCTCTGGACATAACAATGGGTGAATTTTTACGAGTTGTAGAGGAACTCTTGAGTGCTGACGGAAAACGAGATTGAAAGATTGAGGCAAGCCATTATTGCTACCATTGCATCTCCAGTTATAGGCTTGATAGAGGATTATACTTGGGAACCTATTTTTCCTTAGACCTCTTGCAAAAGTCTCCAATAAGGGCAATAGTGAGGTGATTGAGAGGAAAAACTGATGACTTACGAACAACAAGTGCAAAGCTTAAAGCCAGAAGCCTTTAAGAAATTATGTGGCGTTGGGTCTACAATTTTTGCAGAAATGGTGTCAGTAAAGCGAACAACAGAAACGCAAGAAACGGAAACCCGGTCGTCCACCTAAACTGAGCTTAGAAGATCAGGTACTACTGGCATTACAATATTGACGAGAGTACCGTACCTACTTTCACATTAGACCTCTCCCATAATTCCAATCCCTTTCCCCGCTTGGTTTCTGGCGGACGGTTCCCGCAGGGACAGTCGGCCAGAAACCAACGCTTCCATAAGGGTTTCAACGGTCAAGCGATAAAAACTACCCAATTTGATGACCTAAATTTTACTGTTTTTTTTTCAGCTTGTGGGGGCTTTTATTGACACATAACGATCGCACCTATTCGCGATCTTACTAATCCACATACCACCAAAATTACTCTCGCGTAATTTTTTGCTCTTAAGCGAAATCTTTCTGATGCTACTCTCCATATCTTTAGTAATCTAATTAGATGCTCGACAAAGATTCTTTTTTGAGCCTTTGACTTATTCGCTCTCTATGCAAGCAGGAGTCAGAACTCCCTGACGATGTTTTTTATGAGTAGTATTAATTAATGGTCGAGTGCATAAGCTTTATCCCCTTGAAAGTTTTGTGAGGTTTCTCATGACGCTTGCTGCTTTCTCCAAATGTTTATGTCGGCTGTTTATCCGGTTTCTCCTACTACTACGTCAACCCTCTCTTTACCGGATGGCATGACTATTACCTGGTTCTTTTTAGTATGTCTCTTTTGCTTGCCAGAGTAATTTTTTTTCTGCTCTTCATTGTCCGTAGGTCTTTGTATGGGCTGCTGGTAGCTATCTACTATCAACTCAACTTCTTTCAAAATTTCCCGCACCCATGCCCGAGCGGAATCATTTTTTTTTACTTGTTCTAACAATGAAGCGGGTAATAACTCTCTTAAAATCTTTACCCAGTGGTGAAAAATATAATTAGCGTGGAGTACCCATGCCAAATTGTACCCCAAGTATTTGAAAAGTAGGTAAGTTATGCAGGTACACTAATGTCAAAAGAATTTGGTCTGATCTCGTTAGTTTAGGAGAACGACCGCTGCCAGGTTTGATGAGCCGACTTTTCTGATTTTCTTGCTGTTTTTTGTGGCGGTCGTACAGGTTTTTTGCCTTGGTAATTAGTTCTATTAGTTGGTCGGACTCTATCCCCAACATTCTTTGAGTGTCCGATGGATGATTTTCCAGGTATTCTCGGAGTTTGCTCATCTTTTTGGGGTATAAAATTCCCTTATAATTTAAGAGCGATCGGTCAACCATTTCTTTTTGGGAGATGTCTATTGCTCAAAGCTGGAACATCAATGAATCCACTGCGTTCCGGCAAGTGAGGCACGTAGAGAATACATTGATTCGTTCAGGTCGGTTTAGCTTACCCGGAAAGAAAGCACTGCCACAACCTGACTCAGTTTTAGGACTGGTTGTGGTCGATGTGACCGAAAGTCCAGTCGAGCGTCAAAAAAAAAACGACAAGTGTTTTCGGGCACAAAAAAGTATCACACCTTGAAGTCACAATTAGTGGTCAATCAAAAGACGGGAGCAATTATTTGCAGAGCTTCGTGGTAAAGGCAGAAGGCATTCCTTGTGACTATTCATTCTTCAGTAAAGTCAGGCTAGCCACTACAATTAAGCTTTGGCGTGACAAGGGTTATCAAGGAATTGGGAAACTTCTTGCCAATAGTCAGATCCCTACTAAAAAGCCCAAAAGCTCTAATTTATCTAAGGTTCGACGGCAGGAAAACCCTACTCTGGCAAGCCAACGTATTGTCATTGAACACGTCAATCGGAAACTGAAAATTGTTCGGATTCTGTCGGAACGTTACCGAAATCGCCGACGTAGATTTGGTTTATGCTTCAACCTGATTGCAGGCATCTATAACTATGAACTTAACCTTTCATAATGACTTTTGCAAGAGGTCTATTGATTTAATCATCCACAGTGGCTCTAAGTCAAGCGAGAATAACCCATTCAGCTATGAACAACTGTCCGGAATATTGACTTTAAATCACGGAAAAGTATCTTAAACTCAGCTGCAGGTAAACTCGCGACCTTGGTTGTCTGCGAGAGCTTTTAGTGCTAATCTATTAGCACAATAAAAGGGGTCATGGTAGAGGACGACTTCAAATAATATATAAGTTAACAATTCTGCTCATCCGGGTCAGGAAGTCGATCTGTAGCCTCATTTTTGGAATCACAAGGTGAGATAAATGAAAATAATCAAGCAAACAGCAAGTGAATTAATAATTCAGACTCAAAGCATATTTGATTTTTGGTTGCCTAGTTGTTTATTCATAGCCTTTGGACTGTTCGGGCTGGCTTTTGATTATCATAAAGCAACCCTGAGCTGCCAGCGATTGCAGGCCAAACAAGGAAATTGTCAGTTGGTGCGATCGAATTTACTGGGGTCGAACATCAAAGAAATTGAGCTTGCTTCTTTGCAGGGAGCTAAAGTTCAAAGATGCGGCTATAAAACCAGAGTGGTACTTTTGACTTCTGTTGGCTATGTTCCTTTCACTGCTAACTCCACTAATTGGGGAAGCCAAGACGCTGTTGCTTCTGACATCAATTTTTATGTTAAAAATGCCAAAGATCGATTGCTGCGCTTAAGCCAAGAAGATCGCTGGTTGGGATGGACAGGAGGCATATTTTTGCTCGCAGCAGCCGCAGTGATCGTCTTGAGAAATAATGAAACCTACAGCTTCGATGGAAATTTAAAAACCTTGACTGTTAAACAGCAGGGTTTGTTGGCGCGTAAAGTAATTGAATACTCTCTGTGCGAGATTTATGGCGTGGAAGTCGATCAAACCAAAGATCGGCAGAATGACACTTGGTACGAAGTCAGCCTGTTAGTTTGTGGAGGATCTCGCATATCCCTGCCCAACACTATGAACCTCTACCAGCAAGAAAAAATTGCCAAAGCGATTAACAACTATCTGCACGCGCAAAAATAAGACAAAATAGCCGATCGCGATCAACCCGATTGCTCAAGCTTGCCGACTTACGCAGAAACCGGGTTTTTTACCAAAACCTCCCCTAGAGCGCGATCGCTTCCGTTATAAAAACCCGGTTTCTTTGGTATCGAGTGCGAAACTAGCGGGTGAAAACTTATCATCTAAAAAGTGAACAATCGTTCACTTTTTAGGTTCTTTCAACTTCCAACCTGGTTTGACAACTTGCCGGGAACGGGCAATTACTAAACAATCATTCGGCACATCTTCTGTCACCACAGAACCCGCAGCTACAGTAACATCTTCCCCCAAAGTTATCGGTGCAACCAGCACGCTGTTAGAACCCGTTTTACTCCGATCGCCTATTTGAGTTTTGTGCTTGTTTTTTCCGTCATAATTCGCCGTAATTGTCCCAGCACCGATGTTGACTTTTTCTCCCAAAGTGGCGTCGCCTAAATAAGACAAGTGAGCGACATTAGTTCGATCGCCTATTTGAGTATTTTTCAATTCTACAAAATTGCCGACGCGGCAGTTCGCCCCAATTTCTGCGTGTCCCCGCAAGTGGGCGTAAGGGCCAATTCGCGAATTTTCAGCAACCATGCTGTCAGAAACCACCGAATAAAGCACAGTCACATTTTCCCCAATCTGACTGTTTTCGATCAAACTGCCGGGGCCGATGCGACTCCCAGAGGCGATCGAAGTGTTTCCCCGCAAGTGAGTTTGCGGTTCAATTACCACATCCGGCTGCAACTCTACGGTATCGTCAATGGTGATGCTGTTGGGATCGAGCAGCGTCACTCCCGCCGTCATCCACTTGTCCTTTATCCGCGTTTGCAAAATATCGCAAGCTGTGGCTAAATGTTTGCGATCGTTAATTCCCAATATTTCTTGATAATCTTCTACATCCACCGCCATCACCGGACTGAGGAAATTTACCGTATCAGTTAGGTAATATTCTTTTTGGTCATTATCTGCCTTCAATTCTGGCAAAATTTTCTCTAAATCAGGCCAATGAAAGCAGTAAACACCTGCATTAATGCGGTGATTTTGCTTTTGAGCTTGTGTGCAGTCGCGGTCTTCGACAATTTGCTGGACTAAGTTTTGACTGTCGGTAAATACTCGACCGTATCCTTGGGGATTCGGCAAATTAGCTGTCAATAAAGTAGCAGAGTTTTGGTGCTGTTTGTGAATTGCTATCAATTGTTTGATAGTTTCTGCCCTCAGCAAAGGTACATCCCCATTTAAGACCAGCAAGTCTCCTTGAAATCCCTCTAAGTGAGGCAGCAATTGTTGGATTGCGTGACCTGTTCCCAATTGTTCGGTTTGTTCGACAAATTCTAGGGGAGGAGATTGAAGATTTTTCCCTGATATTTCTTGACCTCGAATCAGGGATTCTTTAACGAGTTCGCCTCGATAACCGACGATGACAAGTCGCCTGGTAATTTGAATTTCTTGACAACTTTGCAGGACTCGCTCAACTAGCGATCGACCGCCCAATTCGTGTAGAACTTTGGGTAAGTCAGATTTCATGCGCGTGCCGCGTCCAGCCGCTAAAATTGCTATTGCTACCATTGTGCGATCGAGTTATTTGCTATAAAAACTTGAATATTGACAAACTGATGATATCACTCGCTGTCCGTCGATGGCACTGCGATCGCACAAATTTTTCATCTAAAAATTCTCATCTGGCATCCGCGCGATCGAGGATTTTTCCAGCCGGATGCTGGTTGTAGGGGCGATGCTTGCAATATCTCGACTGGCGCGCCCGGTATCAAAAACCTGGTTGCAGCAGTATTTGGCGGCTGAGCAAGACGACTTGCATTCCTCACTACAAACCTGAGTTCGTTTGGGAGTAAGGACTGCGAGTCTTTTCCCAAGGGCTGGGAGGGGGAGCGAGAGTGATAATTTGCGTCTTTGGGCTGGGATTTGCCACGATACATTATACTATTTGTTGAATTTCAGTGAGGGTGTTTTCAACTTTAAAAAAATTATTTCTGACTTTTTCTATTAATTCTGCCTTCTATAGCAACCGCGCCCGAAGGTTAAGACGTTCTTAATTGCTGAAACATGAGCTATCATATTGCTTCTGACTTCTCTGCTAAATAACTAAAGCCTTCTGACTTCTTCCATCCGTTACATCTGTTACGTAATCCGTTACCGAACTTCCTTCTGCCTTCTACATTGTGCATTATCAGGTGTCTAGCTATGACAGAGCTTAATTTTCAGGAACTTGCCAAGCAGGGAAATCCGCAGGCGATCGCATCTTTGCTAAACAGCCATTTGCAATCTGAAGGCATCACCGCCTCCGCGAATCTCGACGGCGACTGTTTGGATGTAATTCTTGAGGCCGAGCAGGTACCCAGAGAAAATACATTAGTTGATTTAGTCCGCACCGAGTTGACGAATTTGCAGCCGGATTCGATTCGCAAAGTGAAGGTTGAAGGCCGAGAAAGCGGTCAGATTTCTGCTGCTTGGAGTCAAGAGTTTAGTTTGGAGAACAGTAATTTTGAACCACAGAGCTTTGGGGGAGAATCTGTGCCAAATACTGCGGTTGCTAATATGGACGATCGCACAGAGATGGAGAACAATTTTGAGGAGGACAAGCCGCCGGAACTTGCTGCCTTTGAGAATCGGCTGCGATCGACTTTCATTGTAGTCGGGCTAGTAACGGGTATGTTGGCGATCGCCGTGGTGGCGTTTGTCGGTAAAATTTTGAACCAGCCAGCAGCAACTGCGGGGGAGAATCCCGATGAAACAGCAAATTTAGCAACTGCACCAGATACTTTTCGAGAAGCCGTTAACAGCGCACTCAAAGCAGCAGAATTAGGCCGAGCGGCAAAAACAAAGGAAGATTGGACTACAGTTACCGATCGGTGGCAAGAAGCGGTCTCATTAATGAGAAGAGTACCAGTTTCTAGCCCCAACCATCAACTAGCTCAAGCAAAAGTAATCGAGTATCAGAAATATCTGCTTTACGCTCAAGAAGCAGCAGTAACTCCCCCTCTGCCAACTCCAACTCCCGCACCAGCCGAAAAATCACCTGCGGAAAAAGCAACTCCTAAAAAATCCAATTCGCCAAAAGAAACTTCGGAGAAAGCAACTACTAAAAAATCCAATTCTGAAAATAGAGCTTCAGAGAAAGCTACTTCTAAGAAATCTCCTCCCGACCAAGCAGAATCCGAGAAAAAATCTCCTTCTAGATAATGTTAAAATATAGATTTGAATAATTATGACTGACAACACTTTAATCGTTTCTCCTGAATGGTTAGCCACCAATACGGACAATCCGCAAGTTGTAATCATTGACTGTCGGTTTTCCCTGGCAGACCCTGAATTGGGACAAAAACAATATCAAGAAAGCCACATTCCCGGAGCTTTCTATTTAGATTTAAACCGCGATCTTGCGAGTTCAGTGGGCAAACACGGCGGTAGACATCCCCTACCAAATATTGAAGAATTAGCTGAGAAGCTGAGCGCGATCGGCATTAATTCACCAGAAACTTTAGTCGTCGCCTATGACGATTCGCGGCTAGCTTTTGCCGCTCGTTTGTGGTGGCTGCTGCGATATATGGGACACAGCAAAGTCGCTTTGTTAGACGGCGGTTTCAGCGGCTGGAAAGCGGCGGGCTATCCAGTAACAAATATTTTGCCAGAACCCCGGGAGGGTAAATTTGTGACCCACTTGCAGCAGCATTTGGCGGTAGATATTGAGGCTGTAAAAGAGCGTAAAGACTTGCGGGGAAATGTTTTGGTTGATTCGCGAGAAAGCGAGAGATATGAAGGTTTGCGGGAGCCGATCGACCCCATTGCAGGTCACATTCCGGGTGCGGTTAACTATCCTTGGCAAGGGGTGACTGATGAAACTGGAAAAGTGCGATCGGCATCCGAACAAAAACAGCGGTGGACGGAATTAGAAAAAGCCGAAGAAATTATTGTTTATTGCGGTTCCGGGGTGACGGCTTGCGTTAATTTACTGTCTTTAGAAATCGCCGGAATTCCCGATGCTAAACTTTATGTCGGTAGCTGGAGCGACTGGTGTTCTTATCAGTTGTAGGGCCCAAGAGCAAGATGATTGTTGACTGTTGGGTGTGAGTTGTAGGGTAGCGGGCATTGATGTCAACTTAACGTTCAACCCTCAGTCCGGCAGCGGTTGAAACAAGAGCCTCAAAGCGAAACTCCTCGCTATTAGGACTAATAAGTTCTTCAGTCCTCTTTGAGAGGACTTTAGCTATGAGACAGGGAATTCATTCCCTGGCGGACTGTTGGGTGAGCGGGAGGACTGGCGAACTAAAAGCTTAAGTTGACACTAATAGGTAGCTGGGAATCACTTCGGCGCACCTCAATGTCGTCGTAGGGTGCGCTGCACCTTACGGCGAATTAAATAATACCCTAAAAATCAAAATAAATATAAGGCAAACCCCCTTCGGGAGCCAACACCCAAACCGCATACAAACAAAGCGGCACTAACACCAATTTCAGCGGCCAATTTAACTCCAATTTCAAACCCCGACTCAACGCATAATTCCCCAGCATCGCCGCAGCCAAAGCCGCCAACATCCAAGTTAAATGCACTCTTTCTAAACCCAAAGCTTCGCCATAAACTTTCTCAGCAAACTGCACGTCAGCAGTGTGTCCCCACAAATGCGAAATCGCCCATCCAGAATCCTTTAAATCTGGAAGACGGAAAAATATCCAACTACCAAAAACCATCGCCTGAGTCAACAGCCAACCGATCGCAATACCGATCGGATTTTCCCACAAAAACTCGATCCGCAACCGCTTAAACAGCACATCAGTCAGCCTGTGAACCGCCAAAGCTAAACCGTGTAAACCCCCCCACACAATAAATCCCCAAGCTGCCCCGTGCCAAATTCCCGCAATTAACATGACGATCGCCAAATTCAGACAAGTGCGCCACAAACCGACTCGCGAACCGCCCAAAGGAAAATACAAATAATTGCGTAGCCAATCGCCTAAAGTCATGTGCCAGCGTCGCCAAAAATCAGCTATGCTGGCACTAAAATAAGGAAAATCAAAATTTGGTGGCAAATACCAACCCAGCAGCAAAGCAGTACCCCGCGCCATGTCAACATAGCCACTAAAATCGAGATAAAGTTGCAGCCCGTAAGCAAAAATAGCCAGCCACAAATCCTCGCTACCCGCCCGCTGCAAGTTGGTAAAACTTAAATCGACATAAATTCCTAAGTTATCTGCGAAAAGACCTTTTTTTACTGCACCAAAGGCGATCGTCCAAAGTCCCTCAGAAATGCGATCTGGCGTCGGAAATTGCTGGGTTTTCAGTTGATAGATCAAGTTGTGATACCGAGTAATCGGGCCAGAAATCAGCTTGGGAAAAAACAGCTTGTAAGCAGCAAAGTGCAGCAGCGAAGTAGCAGCAGGCGCGCCTCGGTACACGTCAATCAAATAAGCAATGCACTCAAAGCAAAAGAAACTCAATCCCAAAGGTGCGATGACGTGACTTTTCACCCAGTCAGCCCCGTCGATAGCTAAAGGCCAATTGAACAAAGTGCCGATCGAACTCAATAAAAAAGGCACATACTTAAAGCCCAGAAGCAGCAAAACATTCAGGCAGATGCCTATCCACAGCAGCAACAAACGGCGGCGGTTCCAAGATTCATTAGCAATCCGCCAATCCAGAGGTTCCCCAATCGCCATCGCCAAGCAGTAGTTAAACAAAGCACCGACTAACAGCAGAGGAATGTACCAAATTTGCAGCGAAGCGTAAAAAATTAAACTACCCGCCAACATGATGAACAGCCGCCACCACCGCAGCGGAACCAGCCAGTAAGCCGCGAACAAAACTAACAAAAACAGGGCATATTGAAGGGAGATGAAAGTCATACCATTTTAGATTTGAGATTTTAGAATTGAGAATGGCTTATTTTGTATGGGTTTGAATTACGCGCCTACTGTTGCATTATTTTTACTAATCGAAACTTTGCTAAGAACAAGATTTATCATGGATTTTAGCCGATCGCCGACACGAAAACAGGCCCTCGGTAAGTCCCTACTATATAGTCGGCAACTGAGAACTGCTACATTTTACAGCACAAAGGTTAAATTCTGTTGCCAATTAAATAAATCTTGCCTGCTATAAATTACCTCTCTTATGAACAATATAAATTTTGGTGAAAAAATATAATTACGTTCGCAGCATCCGACTTCAGTTCTCAAAAGCTATAATTCCTGATATCGTTTCCCTTCGCATCGGAATAATATTTTGCACCGTGCAGGTCTAGCATCCCGCACAGCAAAAAAGTGATGTAACCCAAAATGTTTTGAATTCATCACGATAGCAGGTATTTGACAAGTAGTTCGATCGCATTTCAACCCTTCTCCAACCTCAAATTCGGTCAGAGTCAGTATCATAATGTCGATAAAAATTGCTGGCGGTTGCTCAAAGAGCCGCCGATCGCAAATTTGCAGCACCGTGGGTGTTTATATCGCAGTACAATGAATTTCTGCCAGCAAGTTTTTCAGCAAATACCGAAAAACTATCTTCATCCTCCCCACTCAAAACTTTGGCTGCTGAATCTGCCGCTGGCGATCGCCCGGAACCCCGCAAGCTACGAGAATTTGCGCTTGCCAGCGATATTTCATCTCCCTTAGCAGCCGACATTTCCAAAGGGTTTTCTTCCTCTCCAGGATACAGAATCGGCAGTGTGACCAAAAAAGTCGAACCAACTCCGGGTGAACTTGTGATTTCAATGCTTCCCCCTAGAAATTCCGCCAGTTTTTTGCATAGAGACAATCCCAATCCGGTGCCTCTGACGCCATTCTGCAAGGGATTTTCTATTTGGACAAATTCTTCAAAAATCCGCCTTTGGTCGCGTGGAGAAATGCCAATGCCCGTATCTGCCACTGAAAAAGTAACTGTTCCCTCCTCTCCTATTTCCGCAGCAACTCGAACTTCACCTGCTTCAGTAAATTTGAGGGCATTAGAAATCAGATTTCGCAAAATCTGAGAAACTTTTCCCTCGTCGGTGGTGAGGATTGGAAGTTCGAGAGGTTCTTCAAAAATTAGAGAAACGGCAGAGTTTTGGGGAAGCAGGGGGCGCATCATTCCTCGCAGGGCGCTGAACAAATCTTCGACTTCAAAATCAGCCAAGCGAACAGTTAGTTTTCCGGCTTCGACTTTGGCTAAATCTAACGAGTCGTTGACAAGTTCTGCGAGAGACTCAGCAGATTTGTAAATGTAATTTACTTGCTTGTCCTGTTCGTCTGAAAGTTCTCCGTCGAGGCGATTTAACAATATTTCGGAAAGGCTCATAATTGCCGTTAGCGGAGTGCGAAACTCGTGGCTCATATTGGAGAGAAAGCTGGTTTTGAGTTCGCTGGCGCGCCGGAGAGATTCGGCTTTGTCGTTCAATTCAGCGTAAAGTGCCAGGACTCCGCGATTGGTATCTTCTAGTTGTTGATTTAATTGTACGAGCTCTTCTTGACGCTGGCGGAGTTCGTCTAAAGTGCGTAGTAATTCTTGATTTTGCTGCTGAATTTCGGCATAGGGATCTTCGGGAATTTGGCGCGCTAGTTTGTCAACTAATTGATTTAGTTCGATCGCACTCAGCGCAGGCATATTTTTGGAAAACTGCTTAACTAATTGTACAGCCGTTCCCCGATCGGGCGCCGAGTCGATTTTCACTTCGTCCATCAACCGTTTAGCTGCTGCTAAACCAAGTCCCGCGCCGGTTTGCGATCGAAAATTGGGGCTTAACACAGCCGGTAAATCAGCAATTCCCGGCCCCGTGTCGGAAATCCGAGTCCGAAAAATTTGGGGCGATTCCCCTTCCACAATGAATTCTACTTTGCCACCGCCTGCATATTTGAAAGCATTGCGGGCAATTTCGGAAACTGCTGTGGCGATGCGGGTTTGTACTTGGGAATCGAATCCCAGCCCTTTAGCAATTTGGCGAGCTCTTTGGCGTACTTGTACGATGTCTTGTTCAAAGCGGACTTCCGTCGTCAGGATTGGGTAACTCACGCTGCTTCTCTCATCTTGGCTACTATAACTGTCATGTCATCGCGAGTGCGTTTGAAGTCCCGGTAGAGCACGGCTGCGATTAAAGCAGGATGCCTGGAGGCTAAACCCGGGTAGCGGTTTAAATTCCACTGCGCCGCCAAACCGTCGGAGTGCATGATGAGTAGGGACTGCTGCGACCAAGGATAGACAAATTCTGCTACTTTTCGCATCATATGTCCAACTGTGCCGTTGTAGGAAACCATGCTGCGGTTTTGGTTATCTGTGACAACTACACCGCTGATGTTGCCAATTCCGGCAAAACAAATTGTTTGTTGGGTAGGATCTATTTGGGCGATCGCCGCAGCCGCTCCTCTGGTATTTTTTAAAGCAGCGTGCGCCTTCTCTAAAATTGCTTTCGGCCCGAGTTTGGCGTTTTCTTGAAATACCCGCACTGCTTCGCGAGACGCTTCCTCTGCCAAATCCCCGTAGCCGAGCCCGTCAGCAACTAAAATCAGGTTTTTGTCAAGGTGATTTTCCGCAGCCCAGGAATCCCCGCAAATTTGCTCTCCTACTTTGGGCAAGTGGATCACCCCAAATTCCAAGTAATTGCTGTTTTGGAAGGCTTCCCGGCTATTTTGGGTCGGTTCCAGCCGCGCTAATATCGCTGTCCCGAGTTTTGGTACAGAATGAATATCAAAAAAAGTAGAGAGGCGTTTAATTGCCCCCAATCCAGTTCCAGGGCTTCCCGCTGTAGAAAAACCGTCCCGCAGACACAACGCGACATTTGCCATGCCCTGCCCCCGGTCTAGCGCTACTATTTCAATGCTATATCCTGCCGCTGTTTTGAATGTTCGCAGCAAAATTTCTCCTTCGCGGGCGTGCTTGACCACGTTTTTTGCTGCTTCGGTGGTAACAATTGCCACTTTACCGCGATCGGTATCATTAAATTCGACTTCGGCCGCCAGGGCGACTGCGATTCGCCGCGCTTCTCCGACTTGACTTTCTTCTGTTACGGGCAAGGCTACGGCATCTATCATTTTTTATCAGTTCTCATAATGAAATCCTCCATACGCCAACCCTCTCCGGGTATGGTGTGGGATTCCAAGAATCACTTCTTGGCTTTGCTGGTTACTCTTTATACCAATTTAAAAAATAATACAACTATACGCAAGCTCCAAACCCCGATCGTCCTCACTCATTCCCAATGCTTTAATCTAAAATCTCAACTCTCAAATCGTATTACTTCTTCAGCGCCAGCGGACGATCGCAATTTTAGTCCCCTTACCCACTTTGGAAACAATCTCAAATTCGTGCATCAACCGCTTGGAACCACTCAGCCCCAAACCCAAACCGTGATTAGAAGTATAACCGTCGGTCAGTGCTAATTCGATGTCTGGAATTCCCGGGCCCTTGTCTTCAAATATCAGCCTCAGCCCTTTGCGGGTTCCTAATTGCAGCGTTTCGAGAGTTACAGTTCCCCCTTTGCCGTAGTCTACAGTATTGCGGGCGAGTTCGCTGGCTGCGGTAACGATTTTCGTTTGGTCTAATAAACCGAATCCCATTGCTACAGCCCAAGCTCGCACTTGCTGCCGGACGTGGACTATATCGGATGACGATCGGATTTCTAGTGTCTCACGTTTTGACATGGCGGCTACTGTACCAAAATAGAACTTCTCCACAAAATATAGGACTTACGCTCGTCAACTTAGTTTCTCCTAATAGGACTTACGCACTTACTACGATTTTCTCTCAATAGAGAACATAGTGAAGCCATCTCAAACCCTTGATTTAACCCCCTTGAGTGCGTAAGCCCTGTCCTCAGAAATCTTTAGTTTGTCAACAAGGTATCTACAAACAAACTAGGTTGCTTGACTGCCTGTGCCTCATTTAGGGGACAATTAATCGACTGCTTACGCTTCTTGCTCGTCAGGAGAGAAACCCAAGGATTTTCTTAACAAAATCATGCCTTTTTCAACGCTTAAAGCTGTGCGAACGCCTGTCAGGGAAAGCCCTAATTCAACGAGGGTAATAGCAACCGCTGGCTGCATCCCGACCACAACTGTTTCCGCATCTAAAATTCGCGACATACTAGCGATATTGTTGATAATGCGACCGATAAAGGAATCTACTATTTCTAGGGAAGAAATTTCAATTAACACACCTTTAACGCCTGTTTTGACGATGCGGTTCGTCAGGTCATCTTGCAGGGTCATTGCTAAGCGATCGTGCATATCTACTTGAATTGTTACTAGCAGAAATTCTCCCATTTGAAGTATCGGTATTCGTTCCACCAATTCACCTACTCGTTAATTTTTACTTGAGTTCTTTCTGTCAAAAATGTAATATACTTATCTTTCCTCTTTAAGATTTTTTATGGTTAAACCTTGGCGCTGTAACGCAACTTTAAAAGCATCTGCTAAAGTAGCTTTTGTGAGAATATCCTGCAAGTCAACTCCCAAATGAACTATGGTTTGAGCTATTTGCGGGCGAATGCCACTGATGATGCACTCAGTACCCATTAAACGGGCGGCGGCTACAGTTTTTAATAAATGTTGAGCAACTAAAGTGTCAACAGTCGGCACACCTGTAATGTCTAAAATTGCAAATTCTGAGCCTGTTTCCATGATTTCCTGCAACAGAGTTTCCATGACTATTTGAGTGCGGGCACTGTCGAGAGTCCCGATCATGGGTAAAGCGAGAATGCCTTGCCAAAGTTTGACTACGGGTGTTGACAATTCGAGCATTTCTTGCTGCTGGCGTTCAATGACTTCTTCGCGAGCTTTGAGAAAAATTTCTGTCACCCAAAGGCCAAGCTGGTCTAATAAACTGGTGGAAAGCCAAAGTTGTTCGACAAGTGCGTCGCGGTTTTCTGTCAGTTCATGACAAAGCCGATCGAACAATGGCTTTTTGAAGCATAAAATGAAACTCGCTATCTCTGAGGGAGTAAAGCCTCTCTGAACGCGCGATCGCGAAACTTCTGCTAGCAGCACCCGCATATTTTCCCATTCGGGTGTCTGGATGTCGCTAAAGTTACCGTTCCCGACTGCAATATGGAGCAATTGCAGGAACTCTTGACACTCGGAGCGCAATTCTTTGGCTCTCATCAAGTCGTCCCGCCGCAGCCCGGTATTTTGCAGTTCTTTGAGCCAGTCTGCTAGTAACTCTGCTTTGTGTCTTTGTAGGATTTCCGCGATCGTGTTATTGCTTGTGAGTTCCATTAAAATTATCTCCTGCTTAGCAATTGGGATGAAGTTGTACGAGCGATTCCCTACGGGATAGCTTCGCCGCGCGTACCAAGCGTGTTTTTTGATGGGGCAACTTCTGAGTTTAGCTCACTGTTTGCTGTTTGCGATCAAGGGTTAAGTACCTAATTGTAAAATGCGTTTGACGATCGCACTGGTAGAACTCGGAACTTCTATTTCGATCAAGGAAATCTTGCCACCTCCGGCGATAACGGCCGGTGCTTCCGGCAGAGTTTCGACTTGATAGTCGCCTCCTTTAACGTATATATCAGGCTTCAGGATATTTATCAGTTTAGTTGCTGTAATCTCGGAAAAAATTACTACGGCGTCTACTGGTTTGAGAGCGGCTAACACTTCGGCTCGCTGATTTTCCGGTACGATCGGGCGGGCTGGCAATCCCGGCTGCTGCGGTTTGATAGCTTGCACGCTGGCGTCGCTATTCAATCCCACCACGAGCGATCGCCCCAAATTTTTTGCCGCCTGCAAATAGCGGACGTGGCCGCAGTGCAGGATATCGAAGCAGCCGTTAGTAAACACGATCGGACGCCACTTGTCCGGATCGGATGCGATCGATCTTTCAAGTTCTCTCAAAGTGTAAACATCAGAAATCATTGCAGTCATTACCACCCAATTTAAACAGCGATCAAAATTATCCTACCAAAAAATGTGATCTTTGCACTTTCGATATTAAAAAATCAATCATTCAATATCCTACTCATTAATATTTATCTATAACTAAATATTAATAACTAAATGGTAACTTTTAACCCAGAATGGATAAGGAAAAACTACCGAGGGCGAAGCAGATATGCAAAACATAATTCCTCCGTCACAAACAGGTACTCGTCTATCGGTGACTGCCGTATCCTGCTGTTGGTAACTGGAGGTTAAAAAGGTTGGTAAACAATTATTTATTCCCGCCCTCTCTTATATCAATTACTATAAGACAAGGGATTTAGTTCCACCGCCTCGGGCAGGCGCTCGGGTAGTGAGAACCCTAGGGGGTGAAACCCAGCGAAACGCGCTCCTCCTGTGTCTATTATTTCTGACACCGCCGCGCGAGCGAAAGCTAGTTAAAAGCTGGAACCTAAGCGTGCAGAGCTCATCTTTACGCTGGATTCGCCAGACTATAGAAGAAGCCAGCAGTTGCTTGCAGCAGTTTCTGGGCGCTATCTTGACCAAGCCTTACAGCCATCCCAGAAGCGCGCAGCCTCCTGTGTCCAACTCTATATAGCTGTGCAGAAACTCGACCTTTTGGGTCGCAACCGCAGCTTGTGAAAACCCATAGGAAAGTCGAGGTCGGTACCCGAAGCAGCTATTTTGGTGGAAAATAGCTTAACTCCTTGAACAAAATCCACTCAACTACCCCATTGAATCTAACGGTGTAGAATTATCTAACACGAATTATGAAAGCAAGTAATAGCCGTCAATTTTCTTCAGTAGCTGCTCGAACTCTAAAAGTAGTTGGGATTATCTTGATTCTCTCTGCTTTGCTTGACTGCATTGTTCTGTCGCTGCCGGGAGAAACTTCAGACCTTCTCAATCGAGGCTGGCAGTTGACTGCTGCAACTCAGATAGTTGACAAGGGCATTATTCCTTTGATCGGTATCGCCCTCCTGATGACTGGTTTTTGGGTTGACAGCAGCAGTGGAGTCTCTATTGAGCGACGCAACGTTTGGCTGGACTTGCGATTCTGGGCGCTGTTGATTTCCAGCTTGTTAGGTCTAGTTTACCTATCTCTGGTTCCCGTTCACCTCAACAATACTCGTTTGGAACTCAAGGATGCTCTGGCTCAAGTCGATCAAGAAGCGGGACAAGCGGAAGGTCAACTTGAGGCACAACTTAAAAGCCCTCAATTTAAAGCTCAGGTAGAACAGCTCAAAAGCCAGCGTCGCAGCCAGATAGGGGCGCTGCTGGAAGACGACGGGAAGCTGCAACAAGCACTCAAGAGTCCAGAGGTTCCCAAGGAATTGAAAGCTGTGCTTCAGGAGTCGAAAAATGACCCGAAAGCCCTCGACAAGTTCCTGGAACAGCAAGCTCAATCACTTCCCACTCAAGCTCGTAATGAGATTCGCACCCGCAAGCAACAAAAAGAGAAAGAGTTAAGAACTCGATCGAGAAATTCGAGTTTGCAGACGGGAATCACGAGTTTGCTTTTAGCGATCGGCTACATTACTGTTGGTTGGACGGGATTGAGAAGCATGGGAATTCTGCGGTTCGGCCGCCGCAAAAATTGACCAGCGCTGGCAGGGATAGCGCTGGTCGAGACATCCCTGAGAAATAGTTTGTTTACCCAATAGTTTGCCCTTACTGAAAGCTGGGAATGTTCTCAATTTATATTCTGACTTACAACGAAGAGATTGATATCGCCGCTTGCATTGAATCGGCGCTGCTTTGTGACGATATCATTGTAGTTGATTCTTTCAGCACCGATCGCACCCTTGAGATTGTTCAGAACTATGCCGTGCAAACAGTGCAGCACCGCTTTGAAACTCACGGACGCCAGCGGACTTGGATGCTCCAAGAAGTCCCGTGCAAGTACGAATGGGTTTATATCCTCGAAGCTGACGAGCGGATGACGCCTGCACTGTTTGCTGAATGCTTAAAGGCGATCGAAAGTCAAGAATATATCGGCTATTACGTAGCTGAAAAAGTAATATTTATGGAGCGCTGGATTCGCCGCAGCACTCAATATCCCCGCTATCAAATGCGTCTCTTTCGCAAAGATCGAGTGTGGTTTACTGACTACGGTCACACGGAACGGGAAGTCTGCAACGGGCCTACTCACTTTTTGAAGGAAACTTACCCTCACTATACTTGCAGCAAAGGTCTTTCCCGCTGGATTGAAAAGCACAACCGCTACTCGACTGACGAGGCGGCTGAAACTCTCCGTCAATTAGAAGCGGGTCAAGTAAATTGGTGGGATTTATTGTTTGGCGCGTCGGAGGTGGAAAGGCGCCGCGCTTTGAAAGATTTTTCTTTGCGCTTGCCTTTGCGGCCTGTGGTGCGCTTTTTCTATATGTATATTTTACTGGGCGGATTTCTTGACGGCCAAGCGGGATTGGCTTGGTGCACGCTGCAAGCTTTTTATGAATATCTAATTTTGCTGAAAGTTTGGGAAATGAAGCATCTACCACTGCCAACTTTAGAGGTAGCAGCCGAACAATCTATTTCGGAAGTAGTAACAGTTGAACCGTCTAAAGTTTCTTATAATCTTGGGGCTTCCGATACTCGAAATTAAAAATTGGGCATTAAAAATTGGGCATCAAAAATTGGCATTGGTAATTAATACCACTTAAAAAAGAACATGATTTACGCACTTACCTGGATGACAACCCCCTCAGAACATAGATATAATTAAGAACATAGGAATGAAAAATAAATAACTTAATCAATTACTCAGGTTGAGGTACGGCTCGATAATTCCATTTGGGCAAATATTCATCAAAAACAATTTGCATAGTATTTTTGAAATTATCAGCTACCTTTCGGCCAGTTTCATAAACTTTATTAAGGATATTTACAGCTACAGATAGTCCCGTTTTAGTTTGAGTTTTTTCTACGAGAGCTTTGACTAATTCTAAACTTGTAAAAATTACTCCTTGACAAGCCCTGGTAATATGAGGAAAAAGTCTATGTTCTATGGGATTATATTTAGATGTATAAGGAGGGTAATGAGCAATTCTGATCTCAATTCCTATTTCATTAACTAATTTCTGCAAATCTTCTTTGAAAATATAATGATTAGCATTATTACTGCCTCCACCATCACATTTAGCTAAGATAGAATTAGCGTTAGGGTAGGTGGCTTTACCATAATTATTCCACCAGTTTTTTAAAGACTCACACGCAAACTCACTGGTATCTTTACTGTTTCCTAATGTTATATATCCTCGGTTTTGTTGAGAATCATAAACCCCATGCGGAATCACTTTCCCGTGACCTAAACTCCAAAAATCATGATCGAAAGTAGTCACAGGTTCCTTTGTATAGAGAGTTCCCGGACGATACAAATTTCCTAAAACTTCTTTCTTTTTGGTATCAAAACGTCGGATAGGATTGCTTGCTTCTCTATACTCTGTATCTAGTCTCGCAATATTTTTAAATTGAGCGTCCCGATTTTTGTTGCTTCCTATTGTTTGCTTTTTTTGGGCTTTTCGTTTCACATATCCATGCTTTTTTAATAGCTTTGCGACTAAGGGTAAACTAATGGTAAAACCTGCTGCTTTTAGTCCAGAAGCTATTTCTTTCTGCGTCAAATTAGTCCATTTGATTAACTCATTCATTGGGTCTCCGGCTGTGTGGTTTTTTAAAACTTCTAAAAATGCTGCGTCAATGCCAATTTGAGTAGACAGAATACTTTTTCTTCCCCCTCCTTTCTTTCTGATCCTGGAATTATTTAGTGTCTCTGAGTCCATTTTTTCTAAATCTTCCAATCCCTTGATGATGGTATTTCGGCTGCAGCCCAAAAGTTGCGTTACATAGCTAATTCCACCCCATCCTAATTTTTGAGATTCTATAGCTGCATACCTTCTTTTATCCTTTTCTGATAAGGATTTATAAAAATTTTTCATTTCTGACTCAATTGAATTAGGATAAAACATGGATTCAAACGCCAATTAGAGTAGTTGAGGAGAAAAATCCGTTGTGAGTTAATCTCGGTTTTGGGGAAAATTGCCATAAGCGCACTTTTTTCATTATAACCGATAACTCATCAACTTATTTATTTTTCATTCCATAGCCATGATACACATTAGAAAAAATGGTAGTTTATTGCGCCTAATTATCATTGATTCGGCTTGGCACAATTGGAGGATGATTCTTGTGGGGAGTATGGGTTAAGCGTCCCGCCTGCTGTGAAAATACACGCCTTCGGGAGCATGGGCAAACCTACAAAAAAATCAAAATCGTCCCCCTATTATGCAACGCTCCGCCATCAGTAGGTCTTTTGACGGGTTGATAACCCCGTCCAGATATTCATCACAACAACAAAACAAAAAAAACCCGATTTCTTGGAGAAACCGGGTTTCTGAATACCCTCAAATTTTTAGGTTTAATCAAGTTTTGATTCTTCTTAACTCAAAACTCTCACGACTCACAATTTAAAACTCTTGAGATTTTGCTGTTGTTTTTGCCCGATCGAGCTTTAAAATCAACACACCCAAAGGCGGCAAACACAAGTCGATCGAATAAGCACTGTTGTGGAACCACCACTCCTCAGTCCATTTGCCCCCCAAATTCCCCATATTGCTGCCGCCGTATTCCCGCGCGTCGCTGTTAAACAACTCCGTATAGAAACCTGGTTCCGGCACTCCTACGCGATAGTGAGAGTGCGGCTGGGGCGTAAAATTGCACACCGTCACCACAAACTCGTCCCCATCCTTCTCTCGGCGCACAAATGCCACGACACTGTGTCGATTGTCGCTGCAATCAATCCACTCAAACCCATCCTCAGCAAAATCTTGACTGTAAAGTGCCCTTTCGCTGCGGTACAAATTGTTCAAATCTTTAAAAAACAGCTTCAACTTTTGGTGCGGCTCGAATTGCAGCAACTGCCACTGCAAATCTCCCCAAACGTTCCACTCGTGCCACTGGCCGAACTCCATGCCCATAAAGATCGTTTTCTTTCCGGGATGAGTAAACATAAAAGTAAACAAACACCGCACGTTTGCAAACTTTTGCCATTCGTCCCCTGGCATTTTCCCGATGATGTGAGCCTTGCCGTGCACTACTTCATCGTGGGACAAAGCCAGCATGAAATTCTCGCTGTGGTTGTACCACATACTGAAAGTTATGTTGTTCTGGTGGAACTGGCGGAACCACGGGTCCATGTGGTAATAGTCGAGCATATCGTGCATCCAACCCATGTTCCACTTCAGGTTGAAGCCCAAACCCCCTACATACGTCGGCCAAGATACCATCGGCCAAGAGGTAGATTCTTCGGCGATCGACAGCACCCCTGGGAAATAGCTAAAAATGACGTGATTCGCCTGTCGCAGAAAATCGGCCGCCTCGATATTTTCCCGACCCCCGTACTGGTTGGTCAGCCATTCTCCAGGTTCGCGGCAGTAATCCAAATAAAGCATCGAGGCTACGGCATCTACGCGAATCCCGTCGATGTGGTACTTGTCAAACCAGAACAGAGCGTTTGATACTAGGAAATTCCGCACTTCGTTGCGGCCGTAGTTAAAGACTAGGGTTCCCCACTCTTTGTGTTCGCCCTTGCGGGAGTCGGCGTGTTCGTACAAGTGAGTTCCATCAAAGAAAGCCAAGCCGTGGCCGTCTTTGGGGAAATGTCCCGGTACCCAGTCCACGAGTACGCCAATGCCGTTGGCGTGGCACTGGTCAACAAAATACATGAAATCTTCAGGTTTGCCGTAGCGGGAAGTTGGGGCGAAATACCCGGTGACTTGATAGCCCCAAGAACCGTCGAAAGGATGTTCCGCGATGGGCAGCATTTCGATGTGAGTGAATCCCAAATCTTTGACGTAGGGTATCAGCCGATCGGCCAATTCCCGGTAAGTCAGAAAGCGCGCCCCGGGATTGAGTTCCGAAACTTGCACTGGGGGTTCTATTTCCCCATTTGGTAGCACGGCGGGTTCGTCAGTAGCGGCGTGCAGCCAAGAACCGATGTGGCATTCGTAAACCGAAACCGGCTGCGTCAGTTGGTCCGTGTGCCGCCGCTTTTCGATCCAAGCGCTGTCGTTCCAAGTGTAGGTGTCTAAGTCCGTGACAATTGATGCTGTTTTTGGCCGCACTTCTTGCTGGAAACCATAAGGATCGGACTTTTCGTAGGGATGTCCGTCTTGGTTTTTCACTTCGTATTTGTAGGAAGTTCCCACGGATAGTCCCGGAATAAATAATTCCCAGATGCCGTTTTGCGATTTCCGCATTTGATGTTTGCGGCCGTCCCAATAGTTGAAATCTCCTAAAACTGATACATTTCGGGCATTCGGGGCCCAAACGGCAAAATATACTCCTGTGATCCCCCCTACCTCGGTGAGGTGCGCCCCGAGTTTTTCATAAATGCGGTGGTGATTTCCTTCTGAGAATAGGTGCTGGTCGAATTCTGTGAGTTTGGGCGATCGAAAGGCGTACGGATCGTAGATGAAGCGCTCGTGTTCCCCTTCTTTGACCCGCAATTGATAGTTTGCTAGTTCTGGGGTGTCGATCGTACATTCAAAAAAGTGAGGGTGATGCTCTGATTTCATCAGGTATTCGGCCCTGGCCTCCGGCAAAACTACGGATACCGCATCCGCATTCGGCAGATAAGCTCGGACGACCCATACTTTTTTGCCATTTTCTTCGATCGCGTGAGGGCCTAGCACTTCAAATGGATCGTGGTGCTGATTCCAAACAATGCGGTCAATCTGTTCAAAGGGGACGGTCGCGGGCATAAAACTACTTACCTCAATCTTTTAACTAAATGGCTTTCAAAACCTAGAGCGGCGCTGCACTTTACATTTCGATACATTTTTGATCGCTGATCCTACCACTGATTAGCATAATTTTGCCTGCAGCAGATCCAGCCGTTCCCTTGCACACACAGCAGGCGGTTGCCTTGCCGGTGGCCTAGCTGGGGTTTTACTGCTAACATCTAAGTATAGAAATATTAAAACAAATTGAAAAATTTATATTTTTTCCAAAATATCCTTGACTTTTTATTAAAATGTGATATACCACTTTTTTAAACTATTGTCGATTTGCCGCTGCCGCAGGGTCCAGCAGAGTAAGTGTTGGGGAGGAGTTAATAGTTTACCTGGAATTTTCAGGCAGGGACGATCGCCCGATCGGTAGAATTTCACCTCCCGGAGGCTGGGTTTCCCCACAAAGTCGGTGAATTTGGGCAATAAGCTCAAACAGCGAAGGATTCTCAACTCGGTATTGAGGAATCCAAGCTAAAGGACTCAGCATGGCGACAGCAGCAAGCAATATCTGCCCTGTTCAAGGCATCGCCTACCAAACTAGCACCATCCTACCAGCGACGGTGCAATAGGTTTAAAGCAGCACTCAGGCGCCACTGGAGCGAGTTCTGCCGAGGCAGGGTTAATACCGAACTGGCGCGGCGCCAATTGAATCACTTAACTGACTCAAAACAGACGGGTTGATTTGCTTGCCCGCACCGGCGCGAAACTCGTAGTCAACAAATCGAGTAGCAATGCCGATGCTTTCATCGAGCCAGTCTTCGAGCATCCAAGCCTCAGCTTGCTTTTTTCTCGTCTGTGGGAACAGCGGCGGGGAAGGAAAGCGAGACTCGATCAAGTGCAAAATTTTCGTCGAGTCTGCGAGATCCTCCGGTTAATATTCAGTTGAGGCAGCAGCACTGGCAATTTCCTCAAACATCCTGTCACAGGCTTGAGTTTCAAAACGTGCAGGCCGGGAGTCAAATTTTATAGTTGAAAGGGAATGCTCTTGTAACGCAGCGAATCAGCGGACTTTGCTGCGGTAACGGGACGTACTGAACTTTAGTAGTACAAGCATCAGACAATCACTACCACCCAACTTGAGACCTAGACCGATGAGATGAAAAAATGCGAGGAGCGAACCATTTTTCACCCCGAGGCTAGGCTCGTTGGGCACCGACTCCGGCAGAACCCTAATTAGGGCTTTTTAGGAGTAGGGGCAGGGCTAGTAGTTGGAGTGGCCTTTGGAGATGCAGAAGAAGCAGGGGGAGTAGTAGTAGTGCCAGTGCTGCCAGGACCGCCCGGAGAGGGGCTAGGGGAGCTGGGGCTGGTGGTATCTCCTCCGCAGGCGCCGAGGGCTACTGCCAAGCCCACTACCAAAGTCAAACGAATTAATCCCTTGTTCATAAAAACTCCTTAACATTGAAAACCCATCGCAAGGAAGGGAATAGTGTACTTGAGAAACAATGCTGGCACGAATAGCTCAACGATTCGCTCGTTGATTACAATACTGCATTTATTCATAAATTTCACATAGATTATCGCTAACCAGCAAAGATTTCTTTTTTTTGGCAAATCCTGAAGTCAAAGAGACCAGTGGTAGGATGGGTTGGTTGGCTTGTGAGGTATCTTTGGTAAGGATAACCGATCGAACGCAGATGGCCACCACTGGCGATCTAGGAGACAAAAAACTCTTAACCTCAATCAAGCTGAAGCTACCCCACTTTACGTATTGGTGAACTCTATGACCGCTGCTATCAGATCCCCCGATTCTCCCCGCTCCCGATCGACCCGCAAGCCCGCTGCTGGCGCAGCCAAAAGCAAAGTTACTTCTATTGCCCGAGCTAGGCGGGCGAAGACAGGACCGGTATTGCCCAACTACTCGCCAGCCGACGAACAGGCTCAGGCTCGATCGTCCTCATCGGTGATCAAAGTCCTGCCCAATCGCCAGCAGCAGCCACTGTGGTTGCGATCGCTCCTGCAGGCACAGCGCGCCTCCTCAGTGGTAGCAGTTATGCTTTTGGGCGGTGCTCTGAGTCTCTACGGCTTGACTGTTTACGGCGAGCAGCGCTGGAGTCAGGAGTATCAAAAACTGGAAACTCTGCGCCTCCGGGAACAGCAATTGAGTGCTTCTAGCGAAGTCTTGAAACACCAACTGGCTAAAGAAGCCCAAAATCCCGAAACCGGTTTGGCTCCGCAGAATCCTGGGGACACGATTTTCTTGCAGCCGGCCCCTGAAACTCGATCGCCCGTCGCGGCACCAAATTCTGAACCCGCTCTCAAGAAGGGAGCCGGTGTGGAAACACCGCTGGGCTATTAAACCTGTGTCAAAGCGGAGAGCGCCCGAGGGCCTGAGTGTCCGAGGGCCTGAGAATTGGAGGCTCTAATTTCCTTTTTGACTTTTTTGCAAGTCGCGATCGATTTTCTGCTTCCAACCGGAAGTTACAGATTAAAAATAATTAAGACCACTTCAAAAAACAGAATCCAACTCTAGGTGTGATGCCAACCCTGATAGGGACTGCTCATTCCCAAGTTGTAAATTTTATATTTTAAGATTTAAGTTATAAATTATAAATTCTAAAACGCTCTAACTTGCTATTGAATTTTTAATGCCATGAGCTACGACCCCCGTTTTGACCGCTACAGATCGCCGAATTTCAAACGCACAAAACAGGAGGGCGATCGCACTGGGTGGGAAAAACCAGCCAAACCTAAATCTTCGGGCAGTTTCGGCCGATCGCCACAACAGACGGCTGCATCTTGGGGGCGACCGGTGGAGCGTTTAAAGCGCAGCAAGTTCCGTTTGTGGGCCGTGTGGGCGGTGTTGATGCTGGGGGGGCTGGGGCTGGCTGTGAATTTGTTTTATTTGCAGGTGACGCGAGCTCCGGCGCTGCGTAAACAGGCCGAGCAGCAGCAAACTCTCAAAACGAAGCCGTTTGTACCGAGACGCCCGATAATTGACCGCGCAGGAAATGTTTTGGCGATCGACAGACAGGTGTACACACTCTACGCTCACCCGAAGTTGTTTAACCACTCGAAGGCGGAAATTGCTGCTAAATTGGCTCCGATGCTGGCGATCGATCTGAGTCCGGGAACTACGTCGGAAACTGAATTGATACGCAGGTTTAATCTTGCTGAAAGCGGTATTACAATTGCGGAATCTCTGCCTCAAGAGGTTGCCGATCGCGTCGCTCAGATCCAAATTAAAGAGAGTCTGGTCGATGGCTTGGAGTTGCTGCGGCAGCAGCAGCGTTTTTACCCGCAGCAGGAGTTGGCGGCGGATATCCTCGGTTATGTGGACGGGGAACGGAAGGGACAAGCCGGGGTGGAATACAGCCAGCAGAATTTGTTGGAACGATCGATGCCGTCGATTCAGTTTAGCAGGTCGAGCAATGGGAATTGGGTTCCCGATCGGCTGACGGCCGGATTTGTGCAGCTTGATGACTTGAAATTGCAATTGACGATCGACACTCGCTTGCAGCGGGCTGCCCGAACTGCGCTTAAGGAAAAAATGAAGCAACACGATGCGAAGCGGGGCACAGTGATTGTGATGGATGCCCGTAACGGGGAATTGCTGTCAGTTGTAGCGGAACCTTCTTATGACCCGAATCAATATTTTAATTTCGATTTGTCGCGCTATAAAAATTGGGCTGTAACTGATGTTTATGAGCCTGGTTCGACTTTTAAAGCGATTAATGTGGCGATCGCTCTGGAAGCGGGTGCGGTGAAACCTAATACTGTGTTTAAGGACGAAGGTCGAATTTACATGGATGGCTGGACTATCCAAAATTCCGATTACAAATTCGTAGGCGCGCGCGGCCCTTCGACTGTTACTGAGATTTTGAAACATTCTAGCAATGTGGGGATGGTGCACGTAATGAGAAGTATGAAAGCTTCTCTTTACTATCAAGCTTTAGAAAAACTCGGCCTCGGACAAACTGCGGGAACTGATTTGCCTTTTGAAGTAACCAGTCAGCTTAAAAATCGAGAGCAATTTATTAACTCTCCGGTGGAAGTTGCTACTACCGCCTTTGGGCAAGGTTTTTCGATTACTCCGATGCAGTTGGTGCAGCTTAACGGCGCTTTGGCTAACGGTGGCAAGTTGGTGACTCCTCACGTTGTGCGAGGACTTTTTGATAGGGACGGTGAAGCTTATTGGAAGCTTCCGAGGCCGGTTCCTAAGCAGGTTTTTTCGCCGGAAACTACTAAGCAGGTGTTAGAAATGATGGAAACTGTGGTTGATGGTGGTACGGGGAAAGCTGCACAAATTCCTGGGTATCGGATTGCTGGAAAAACGGGTACGGCTCAAAAAGCTAATGCTGGTGGGGGTTATTCTGACAAGGCGATTATTACTAGCTTTGTGGGGATAATGCCTGTGGAGGCTCCTCGGTATGTGGTTTTGGCGGTGATTGATGAGCCGAAGGATGGTTCGGGGGGTACGGTGGCGGCGCCGATTGTGGAGTCGGTGATGGAGGCGCTGATTTCTATTGAGAAGATTGCGCCGAGTAAGAAGTAGTTGATTATATCTGAGATGTTGCGTCAGGAATTGACCTCGAAGATAAGCATGCACAACAAGGCTATTGAGGGCACGGCAATGCCGTTTCCCTACCCCAAAATAATTGAGCGCGCGATCGGATCTAACGATCGACAACAAGGCTATTGAGGCGGCGGTAATGCCGTTTCCCTACTCCAAAATAATTTATCGCTCTGTTAGTAACAATATCTTTTGTCTTGAGCTGTGGGCTGTCTTTTGGAGGTGCGTTTATGTCCTAAAAGAGTGGAGATGATGATGCAGCGTTGGCTGTTTCTTAAGTTGGGATGATATAGTGTTAGGGTTCCTTTGGCTCTTATACTCGTTAGCGTGCAGTCGTGGTCGCTTCGAGATACGGGGCAACCTCTGTGGTTGAACATGACGCGCCGGATTGGGCCGTTTGCTTTTTGCTCGTTGCTTTCATTTACTTGGAGCACTGTTGTTTCATCTGTATCTATTTGAATTTGCGGTTCTAGGTTTTCCCATTGACTGGCTGCTACTTGGCCGGGGGAGATGTCGGCTGGGTGAACTGCTATTTGTACATTTTCTCCTACTTGTTTGAAGCTGGCTTGCCATGAAATTTTGTCGCGTTTTGCGTTGCTGTGGGCAAGTTCCATTGCCCAATAAGCTCGATCGAGCGATAGCTTTAAACGGTGGTTGTTGATAAACATTAGCCAAGAGGGGGCGACGATCGCACTAAATATTCCTATGATTAAAATAATTATCAATAGCTCAATCATTGTAAAACCTGCAGCAGGTGTAGTGGCTCTGCCTTTGAGCGTTTTATTTATTGACACGTAGATGCACTCCCTGATATTTAGCTAGCCTAAAAAACAGCTAGGAGGTGATAATTTTTATTGGGTATATTTTAACTGTTGGGTTTGGTGAGTGTGTAGATCGGTATTTACTGAAAATTTATGCAAATTTAAAAAAGCGGGTAAGAAAACGGCAGTCAGGAAACGGTAGTGCGATTTCCCTACAGCAATTTTGTCGATTGCCCGATCGCACGGATCGGATGTAACGATCGCCGGATTTGTAGGGAAACCGCACTACCGTGCCCTGCTTTCGGGTAATATCGTTTTCCCTGACCAGGCAGGAATTTCAAAGGTGGTACCCGCCACGTGATTTATCCGTGGAATCAATCCCAAATCTCAAATCTCAAATCCTCAAGAAAGAGCATTTATCCGTGGGGTCGTCTCTAAAATCTCAAATCTCAAATCTCAAATCGATTGACGCACCCTACATTAGTGACTATTTGGTTTTTGATGCGGGCGATCGAGCCTCCTGCACTAAATACTCCTCTACCTAACGGTAAATTGTTATTAGCAAGGAGCCTTTGACATTGGAATACGAGCGGCAATTACTATTAAAATACCAGCTTGATATAATTGTTAGTAAAAACAGCGGGGTATCTGCTACTTATGCTAAAGTTGTTGCGGCTAGAAAACTGGGAATTCCGGTGGTGATGGTGTAGCGCCCGCAGATTCCCGATGTTGAGCAGGTTGCTGATGTGGAAGGAGCGCTTTATTGGCTCATTCAGCAGTTGAGTTCCCTAAAATGAGTGTCACTCAAACAAGCGACTGGTCGAAAAATTTTAAAATAGTTAAAGTAGATATAAGTGATTAAGGGAGAGCGATCGCCCTCTGAGATTTTGCCATCCCACTTCGAGGGAAATTTCGCTCGCACGATTTGCGCTCGCGACTAGCAATTGAAGGAACTAAAACAATGGTTATCACTGGAACAGAAGCAGCAGACAGCTTGAAAGGAACCACAGAATATGATGTCATCTACGGCTTAGCAGGGGATGATTCTCTGGTAGGCTTGGGCGGAAACGACTTTCTGTACGGTGGCGAAGATGACGATACACTCTATGGCGGTTTTGGCAACGACCAACTATTTGGTGAAAATGGCGATGACTTCCTCGACGGCGGCTATGGATACGACCAATTAAATGGGGGTAGCGGTAACGACGAACTGCGGGGCGGGTATGCGGATGACATCCTAATTGGAGGTAGCGGAAACGATAAATTAGACGGCGAGTTTGGAGATGATTTTCTCATCGGCGGCACGGAAAATGATTCTCTTTACGGCGGCGATGGAAACGACATCCTAACTGATAGTGGCGTAGGTCGCGATGGCAGCGACTATTTAGACGGCGGTACCGGAAATGACCGAATAATTGCTTACGGTTACGGGGCGGAAATTGATGCAGATACGCTGATTGGCGGGACAGGATTGGATACCTTCGTTCTCGGCGCGCCCGGTCAGGCTTTCTACAATGTTGGCGGCGATGCTGACTACGCATTAATTACTGATTATCTGCCCTTTGCCGACACAATTCAACTGCAAGGAAGTGCGTCTGACTACCTTTTAGATGGCTCTCCGATTCAGGGAATTTCTGGCACTGCTATTTACCGCGAAGAAAATTCAAATTACGAACTAATTGCCGTTTTGCAGGACAGATTTTTAACTCAGAGCGCTCTAGGTTTGTTCACTTATGTCTAGGCGACACTTCTCAAAAATAAGTGCTCGGTGGTAGGCGGAAGAGACTCAGCATCTAACCTAAAACCTAAAACCTAGATAGAGTGCTATCCAGTCCCCCCCTGCTCATTTGTGACAAGTTAAGAAAAAGTGCAAATTGTCAAGGGGGTAGACCAAAAAAGGTAAAATAGGATGAAAC
>NZ_JAUBQH010000125.1:3295-4565 GCF_036701145.1 Microcoleus sp. Pol17C6 | reverse complement strand
TATCGGGTTCGGGTACTGGGTTGAATATGGGGGTTGGTTCTGGCGTCGGTGTTGGTTGTTCGGGGGCGGGTGTTGGTGGTGTTGGTGTTGGCGCCGGTGTTGGTGGTGTTGGTGTTGGCGCCGGTGTTGGTGGTGTTGGTTCCGGTGTTGGTGGTGCTGGTTCCGGCGCCGGTGTTGGTGGTGCTGGTTCCGGCGCCGGTGTTGGTGGTGTTGGTGGTGTTGGTGTTGGTGTTGGTGGTGTTGGTGGTGTTGGTGTTGGTGTTGGTGGTGTTGGTGGTGTTGGTGTTGGTGGTGTTGGTGGTGTTGGTGTTGGTGGTGTTGGTGGTGTTGGTGTTGGTGGTGTTGGTTCGTTCAGGGGAATGGCAGAGACAGTAGCGCTGGCGGGGCTGGTAGCACCTTGGTTGTCTGTAGCGCTGTAGGTGAAATTTGCTGTTGTAAAGTTGGCTGTCGATTGGAAAAATAATTGGTTAATGTCAGTAGGTGTCAGAATTTGACCTGGGGTGACAATCCGGCCGCCAGTATCGGGATTGCCTAAAAATATCCGCCCTTCATTTGCGGGTGGGACGGTGTTGATGGTGAAGGATGCGATCGAGCCGTCGGGGTCGCTTCCTCCGAGTCCTGCGATCGCCACAGCGCTGCTGGGGCCGATCTCAAGGTTGACGTTGTTAGCTACGGGCGGTTGGTTTGGCACCGGCAGCAGCGCCGATACAGTAGCACTGGCGGGGCTGGTGGCACCCTGGTTGTCTGTAGCGCTGTAGGTAAAATTTGCTGTTGTAAAGTTGGCTGTCGATTGGAAAAATAATTGGTTAATGTCAGCAGGTGTCAGAATTTGACCTGCGGTGACAATCGTGCCGCCAGTATCGGGATTGCCTAAAAATATCAGCCCTTCATTTGCGGGTGGGACGGTGTTGATGGTGAAGGATGCGATCGAACCGTCGGGGTCGCTTCCTCCGAGTCCTGCGATCGCCACAGCGCTGCTGGGGGCGATTTCGAGGTTGACGTTGCTAGCTATCGGTGGTTTGTTGGCGGGAGTTGGAGTCGGAGTCGGTGGGAGTGGGGGAGTCGGAGTGGGGGCAGCGGTGATAGTGGTGGTAACAGTTGCGCCAGGCTCACGGCCGTTGTTGTTGGCAGGATTGGGGTCTGGACTCGTTGAGGTGCTGCTAGCAGTGTTGGCGATGGCGCTGATGGTGGCGGGAACTGCGAAACTGACGGTTCTGTTGGCGCTGGCTGCGCTGGCTAGGGATGTGATCGCCGTCCAAGTCACAATACC
>NZ_JAUBQH010000125.1:0-3195 GCF_036701145.1 Microcoleus sp. Pol17C6 | reverse complement strand
GAACAATGCTGTCGGCGATCGCCACATTGGTTGCCGCACTCGGCCCACTGTTAGCCGCCGTAATGGTGTAGGTGACATTTGAGCCTGCCACCGCAGTAGCCGGCCCGGTTTTGCGCGTAACTACATCGGCGCTATCGGTGATCGTGGTGGTGACTCTTGCCGACGGGCTGCTGCCGTTGTTGTTGTCGGGATTGGGGTCTGGACTCGTTGAGGTGCTGCTAGCAGTGTTGGCGATGGCGCTGATGGTGGCAGGAACTGCGAAACTGACGGTTCTGTTGGCGCTGGCTGCGCTGGCTAGGGATGTGATCGCCGTCCAAGTCACAATACCTGTAGTTGCGTTGTAACTTCCGCTGTCCGACACGCTGACTCCTGTTAAACCAGGAACAATGCTGTCGGCGATCGCCACATTGGTTGCCGCACTCGGCCCACTGTTAGCCGCCGTAATGGTGTAGGTGACACTCGAGCCTGCCACCGCAGTAGCCGGCCCGGTTTTGCGCGTAACTACATCGGCAATATTGTTCGTGATAGTGGTGGTGACTCGCGCCTCCGAGCTGCTGCCGCTGTTGTTGGCGGGTACGGGATCTATCGTGTTGCTGCTGCTGAATACACTGTTTGTAATAGCACCGAGTGTAGTTGGGGCGGTAACAGTTACGGTGCGGGTCTGGCTGGCCCCAACAGCTAAATTCGGAATACGCCAGGAGACCAGTCTCGTTGTCGGGTTGAAAGTGCCGCCGCTGTCGGCACTGCCAAATACTGCCCCTCGGGGCAGTTGGTCTTCAACCAGCACGTTTTCAGCCGGGTTCGGGCCATTATTTACTGTCGTAATTGTGTAAGTAATCGGGCTGCCCGGTGCCGCAGCGGGCGGGCCTTTTTTCGTTGTCGCAACATCTGCTGTAGTAAGCGGCACGTCTATAGTTTGGATAGACAAAGTGCGAACGTCGTGAATATTTGTTGCGTCTCCCGTTGAACCTGCAAAACCAAATTTGAATGTTGCGGGGATTCGCCCGTTTATTGCCTCTAAATCGCTAATGTCGATAATAGTCTCGCCCGGATCTGTAAACGAACCATTATTGTTGAGATCAAAGCTAACAGTAAGCTGACGACGGCTGGGCGTTTCAGAAGTGGGAGGTTCTAAAATAACTTGAACTCTTCTTTTGGCTGGTTCGCGAGTGCTAGTAATAGTGTTGGTCGGCGGACTTACGGGATTGGGAATATTATCTATTCCCCCCGGCACAAAGTTAGAAGTTAAAAACCGATATTGCGTAGCTTGGCTACCTCGAAGCGTTACCGAATCTGGTCTACGCCCCCCCCCAATTCCGCCTATACGCCCTTCATTTTCAGTTGAAAAATTTCCGAATTCATCCAATCCAATTCCTAAATAACCTCCGAGTAAACCAGACTGATTTTCGTTGATATTTTGGGCGTAGCCGAGAGAACCTCCATAGCCTCCAGCTTTTGTTGGCGTCACACTACCCTCAATTAAAAAGAAACTTATGCCGTCCCCTGTCCGCCCTGCTAAATTATCACGTGCAGTGCCGTTGTAGGCAAATATATCGAAGACAATTTTAAGGCCACTGCTGGCTGGTACCGGACTGTTATAGATGGCAAAAGTAGATTGGTCAAAACTTCTTGAAGTTAACCTCAAAGCTCCGCTGCCGGGCGGGTCTATGTTCAAACCCGGAAAAGTCTCCGTTCCAGTTCCTGCTGTTAAAGCTGGAGCGTCTGACGTGCCCGTGACCCCAGATATCCAAGGCCCTATTAGACTTGCATCTTGAAAAGTTTCGTCAACTAAAGTAATGAGGACAGCGCTGTAAGTTTCCTGTGTTTTTGTTTCAAATGCTATTGCGGTTTTTACTTGTCCTGCTGTAACATTTAATTGCCAGTTTCCTCCTAATTTTGCACTACCAATTAAATTGTTAGAAGCGGCTATATTTGCGCCTGTTAGTTCTCTCAGCTTCCGCACGAAAGCAATCCCTGATTTTCCAGCAGCAACCCTACACGCTAATAATAAAATATCGGCTTTTTCGCTTAAGGCATTTCGCCACTGCTGCAAATGCCGATCGTACTTTGGTAAGTTTTCATCCTTCAGTACCGTTGACCCGAGTTGCACCGAAGCTTCATTGCCGTGAGCAACTATCTGAAGGCTGGCAATTAAGCTGCGTTTAGCTAGAATCTCGGTAATTTGTTCTACTCCGTCTACGGTGCGATCGAGGACAATAATCTCTGTTCCCGGTTTGGCTCCGCTGGCAAGATGCCGATAATTCTCTACCCTGGGATCGATGCAAACTAAATGTTTTTTATGCTCACTCTTGACGCGAAGACTCGCTTTTGTTAAACAGTAAATATCGCTCAACCGATCGCCCGCTAACGGCTCCCGAATCCCACGATCTTCTATGCAGTCTTTATCGTGCCCATCGCAACTTAATTTTTGCATTGGGGAAGAGTAGTTGAACCCTGATTTTTTCATGAGTTAGATAGCTCCTTGACGTGTTAATTGTCAACCTTAAGTGGTAGATATTATTGTTAATTGCTAATAAGAAATTTCTACTTGCTAATTTCTCGGCTTCGCATACTTAACAAGTTCCATTTACTGCGATATTTTTTTTATCGACATCTTCCCAAAGTAGCAGTTAGCGGCATTTACCTGGGAAATCAGGCGTTTTTTTAGCCAAGTCTGACTCAGCGCAGAATTATTTTAGTATAAAAAAAACACGCGCGATCTAAGAAAATTACGCCGTGAGGTGCGAAGTTTGTTTGCACCAGCTAGTTGACAATTGTTCGTGTTTGTAGTAATATGGGGGTTTACCCCTCAGACGTTTATTAGAACTTGAGTCCAGATAACAAACCAATTTTCTGGTAGTCAATCAGTCCAATATCAAATAGTATCTCTTTGTGTAAAAGAAACGTTATAACTTTGGTCGTCATAAATTCTGCCTTTTGACTTTAATCAGGAATGAATTACTCACTAAAACCAAATTCATAGTAGCAGATATGTCGAACATCAAATAAGTCACTAGCTGGATGTTCGTTGAGTTAAAAATATTCTACAAGCCCGGTTAATTTAAAAAAGCGAGCGTGTAGAATATCGGCAAAAGCCCCCCGATAAAATGCGCTTTTATTCTTAGCGAGCCAAAATCAGAAAATCGAGAGAAGTAATAGTATTATCAGCCCCAAAAACCTGAGCTAAAACCTCGC
>NZ_JAUBQH010000033.1:0-75505 GCF_036701145.1 Microcoleus sp. Pol17C6 | reverse complement strand
GTAGCTAATTTACGATGATTACATTTATGTCCTATAACTTAACTATACAGAGGCTTTGATTGTTTTCGGAGATGTCTAATGGTTCGGCGGTTGAAACCGCTACTACAAAAACAAAGTCTGCCTCCGCAGACTAACAGAGTGAGGGGGTATTTAAGCCGGACTTGATATCACATATTAATCTACAGTCGTCTTGAGACGACTTTAGCTATGAGACAGGGGTTTAAACCCCTGTCGGACTTAATAAATAACGAATAACTAATCTATTTCTACAAAAACGCGATCGCCCTCAATCTTTACCGGATAAGATTCCAGAGAATCGCTGGGTGCATTCAAACACTTACCCGTATCTAATTGGTACTGATATTTATGAAACGGACAGGTAATGATACCGCTGCTTACCTTACCCATGTCGATCGGATATTCTAAATGAGTGCAAGCATTACGGTAACAAGTGACATTCATGCCTTGACGATTCAAAATCACTGAAGTTTCGTCAACTTTTACCTTCAAGACACCACATTCGGGAACTTGATTTAGCCCTGTTATCTCTACCCACATAAAATATTTTGCCTCCAAAAAACCTGATCTGGACTGACGCAGAACCTAATTATCTAGGGTGCACATTGCACACCTTACTGCTATCCGTAGCGTGTCAAACCACTTTTTGCGTAAGTCCAGATTATCTTATTCCAGCTTTTCCCTACGGATGAATCTGACTCAAAATCACCCTCAACCTGTCGTAATCATCCTTCAGCAAAACACTCAAACTTCTCCCCGCTTCCACCAACCAAGATCGATCGCGCATCCGCAACTGATAAATCTCCCGAATCGCCGCCGCCGTCAGCGCCTCCACCGGCGCATTAGCCACCCCCAGCAGCGTCCTCAAAAAATCCAACTGCACGGTAAAATCAATCACCTCATCCGGTTCGCAGCGGTAAACCGCCTGGTGAATTTGCGGCGGGCGCGGCGGCAAATACTGATAAATTTTACCCCTCGATGGGCCGTGACCGTTCAACCTTTCCGGCGCAGCCTCATACCCAACAATCGCCACTCGAAACTCGGTTTTGAGCATAGCAAAAATCTGCGGTTGTTCTTCCCGCAACTCTTCCAGCGACAAACCCAAAGCGCGAGCTCTGTGCACCGAGTCGATCGGGCTAGTCGTAGCGTAATAAACCACACCGTAAATTTGATTTTTTGACTCTTCATCCTCGGCCTTCACCCAACTCCCAAAAGGCGGCATCACGGGAAAACTTAAGTCTTCCGGTTCCAAACATTGAGCCAAAAACTCCGACGTTGCCGTCTCGATTACCTCAGCAATGCGATCGGGATGGCGCTCTTTTATAGCAAATTGGGGTAAAGGTAAACGCATAGTTTTAGTGATTAGTCATTAGTCATTAGTCATCAGTTATCAGTCATTAGTCATTAGTCAAGGGTTTTCATTTAGTAGCCTGGTCTTGGGTACTTTACCAATTACAAATTACAGATTACCCATTACCAATGACTAATGACCGCTGACTATTTCGCGCGGCCAGCCGTAGCATCGACAAGTTCCAACTGCGACAGGCGGAACGTAATCAGCTTGTCCCAATTCCCGCCTTCAAACAGTACCGCGACCTTTCCGTCGCTAACTCGCTGGACTTGTCCTTGAAAGGCGTAGTAAATCTCACCCTTATCTTTAACTCGAACTGCCGAACCTGGAAAAATCATAATTGTTTGAATGTTAAGTTTGCTCTTTATAGCTTACCGTTTATCGTTTCTAGTTCCCAAGCAGAGCCTGAGAACTAGGCAAATCTTCGTCAACCGGAAGACGCGAGGCAAAGCCTCGGAACGAGAGTTTGTTAGGCTAAGGCTGCTACGGAAACTTTACCCGCAATGCGGCCCGCGATCGCCCGCAACTCCCTAGCTGAAGCAGAACCCGGTTGCCCCACCACGATCGGCACCCCCGAATCGCCACCTTCCCGCAACGGAATTTCCAGCGGAATGCGGCCTAACAGCGCCACTCCCAACTCAGCAGCAGTCTTTTCCCCGCCACCAGAACCGAAAATATCGTATTGCTTGTCAGGCATATCGGGCGGCACAAAATAGCTCATGTTTTCCACAATTCCCAACACCGACACTCCCAACTGCTGGAACATTTTTAAACCCTTGCGGGAGTCCAACAATGCCACAGTCTGCGGTGTTGTCACGATCACAACACCAGCCATCGGCACCGCTTGCGCCATTGTCAACTGCGCGTCTCCAGTACCCGGAGGCATATCGACAATCAAATAGTCTAAATCGCCCCAATTCACCTGATAGAGGAACTGCCGAATGATCCCGTTCAACATCGGGCCGCGCCAAATCACGGGCTGGTCTTTGTCAATTAAAAACGCCATCGACACTAATTTGACGCCGTAGTTGAAGGCGGGTTCGAGGCTTTCCCCGCTTTTCCCGTCCCTAACCATCACTTTCGCGTCCCCCAAACCCAACATTGTCGGGTCATTGGGCCCATAGATATCGGCATCCAGCAAACCCACCTTAGCGCCGGTTTGCGCCAGCGCTACTGCCACATTTACCGCCACCGTGCTTTTGCCGACTCCACCTTTACCGCTGGAAATTGCGATAATATTTTTAACGCCTTCAATGCCTTGGCGATCAACCACTCCCTTTTGCTGGGGCGTCTCGGCTGTCACCTCCACCGCCACTTTTTCGACTCCTGGCAACTGTTTGACCGCTTTTTGGCAATCTTCGACAATAAATTCTCGCAGCGGGCAAGCAGGCGTTGTCAGCACTAAAGTAAAACTGACGACACCGCCGTCAATTTTTATGTTACGAATCATGTTCAATTCCACCAAACTCTTTTGCAGTTCGGGGTCTTGCACGGGTCGCAGGATTTCTAAGACTGAACTAACATCGAGTGTCTTGGGCATTGTATTCTCCACCATAGCTCTGCAATTGGGTTTGCGAATTTTCGATCGCAGGTTTAAGTATATTTTTATTGCTATTTTTTAATGTAACTTCATAGCGATCATTTGCAGACCTGCGGTGGCATAATTACATGACGACTGGATTTGGGATTCATCGCCCATCTAAAACTCAAATCTGACAACAGAAAATTTTATGACAGTTTCTACAACACTTAAAACCGCCACTTCCCCGTTTTTGCCACCCGCTGACTCTAGAGCTAGAGTCAGCCAATTTATGAAAAGCCTACAAGACGAAATTTGTCAATCCCTCGAACAGCTCGATGGCCTGGGCAAATTTAAGGAGGACTCTTGGGAACGCTCCGAAGGCGGCGGCGGACGTTCTCGCGTCATGCGCGAAGGCGATGTGTTTGAACAAGGGGGAGTCAATTTTTCCCAAGTGTGGGGCGAAAGTTTGCCGGCTTTGATTCTGGCAAAGCACCCAGAAGCTGCAGGTCACGATTTCTATGCAACGGGGACTTCTATGGTGCTGCACCCCCGCAATCCCTACTTGCCTACGGTTCACCTGAATTACCGCTATTTTGAGGCCGGCCCGATTTGGTGGTTTGGGGGCGGTGTGGATTTGACTCCTTATTACCCGTTGGCTGAGGATGCAGCTCATTTTCACAAAACTTTAAAAGCAGCTTGCGATCGCCACCATCCCGGATATTATCCGACATTTAAACTCTGGTGCGACGAATATTTCTACCTGCCTCACCGCCAAGAAACCCGGGGCGTGGGCGGTCTGTTTTTTGACTATCAAAGCGCTCAAGGCGCGCTTTACCGCGACCATCATGTCAAAGGCAAGGCCGCTGAGTGCAGCAACAACATCGGCGTGCCGGAACCTAGGACTTGGGAGTCGCTCTTCGCCTTTGTACAGGACTGCAGTCGGGCATTTTTGCCGGCTTACACCCCCATAATTGAAAAGCACCGATCGAAAGAATACGGCGAGCGCGAGCGTAATTTCCAACTTTACCGCCGCGGCCGTTACGTTGAATTTAACTTGGTGTACGATCGAGGCACGACCTTTGGCTTGCAGACCAACGGACGCACCGAATCGATTCTCATGTCCCTGCCACCTTTGGTACGCTGGGAATATTGTTACGAGCCAGAACCCAACTCTCCCGAAGCCGAACTCTACTCCAAGTTCTTAAAACCGCAAGATTGGGCGAATTGGATGCCTCAGCAGTCACCGACCTGAGTTAAACTACTGGGACAGTAACCACCGCGATAGATAATAAATTTGAGGGAAGGGTCAGTGATTCATATTGATCAAAAAACCCACACGCTTCAAGACGGTACAACAGTTATCGTCTTAGCACCGACAGGACGGTTGGACATCACTACAGCTTGGCAATTCCGCCTCAAGTTGCAAGAGTGTATTTCCAAACTTAGCCGCCATGTTGTAGTGAATCTTGGTCAGGTTAACTTTATCGATAGCTCTGGCCTGACCTCACTTGTAGCAGGTATGCGGGATGCGGATAAAGTTAAGGGAAGTTTCCGCATTTGCAATGTTCATCCCGAAGCCAAACTGGTGTTTGAAGTCACCATGATGGATTCTGTGTTTGAAATCTTTGAAACGGAAGAAGAAGCTCTAGAGGGGGTGCCGCGCGCAAGTTGACCACTCCCGCTTGCATCGCTTTCGGTGTAAGCGCAATTTCAGCTTGAGGCTCACAAAAAGCGCCGGAACCCTTCACAAGAAGAGGAAGCAGGTAAATTCTTGCCAGCTTCCTTATGCTTTCTTCCTTTCTTGAGAGGTTGAGAGGTTCACCAAAACACTAAAGTAGAAGAATAGGTCAAGGTAAAGTCTTGCCTTCTATCCTAGATAGCTAAATCTTTCTTCCTTGTTTCTTGTTACTTCTTGCTTCAAACCAATATCTCAGCAGCAAAATCCTGACGCTTGACAAATCTAAAAGGGCCCATTAAAGCTCCCCAGATAGCCTTGCCTGTCGTGGGGCTTATTCCTTTGTCGTAGCTGAGAAATTCCTCGCCTGCGGCTTCAAATCCCAAGTCTACTTGGTAATTTTGCCCCCCGTAGGCAAAGCCGCAGCGAGTGCCCTCCGGCAAAGATGCCCGAAAGCGATAGCTGTTTGAGGCTAAATTTTCCACTGCAACGGACAGGGTGCAGCCCGGGAGGAGTTGGATTTGCTCCTTCGTTAGCTTTCCAAGCAAGTCGGGGTTGCAACCGGCTCCTTTGACGGCTGTAATGTCGTTGAACATATAATACTGAGCTTCAATCAGTCCTGGCGCTATCTGTGAGTGCCTCAGTTGCACGATGCGGGGGCGGTATGGCTTGTCTAATTCCAGAATGTTGGCTTGTTCGGCAAACAGCGCAATGCTGGGTTCGGAAAATAACGGAACCGGCAGGGGTCTTTGCCACAAACGAAGGTGGACGTACCAAGCCGGCTCTGCTAGCGCTTGTTCTCGGTTGTCAAATTCGCCCGCCATGTACTGGGCTAAAGCTATTAATTCTGGAGAAATTGTCATGTTTGTTTGATTTTTGACGATTAGGACTTGACAAAAAAAACTTAATTGTGATACACAGCTAGCCGATCGGGGCAAGTCAGAAGATTAGATTTTTGACATCCACCCTGACCTAAAGGTACAGGGATTCCCAATCGTCACCGATTAGGTTTCTGCTTCATAGCACCCGCCCTAACAGATTTGCTCTGTTCGGGTCTTACGGTCGCTCCACAGACTGACACGGCTAGCCCAGCCGCCAAAATGTTTTTTGCTGCGTTAATGTCACGATCGTGGTTTGCGCCACACTTAGGGCATTCCCATTCTCGAATATTCAACGGCAATTTTTCAACAATGTGACCGCAGTTTCCACAGCGTTTAGAGCTGGGAAACCAGCGGTCTATTTTTACAAACTCTCGCCCATACCACTGGCACTTGTAACTTAGCTGGCGAATTAACTCGCCCCAACTAGCGTCACTAATAGCAAGAGCTAATTTATGGTTTTTCACCATATTCTTGATAGCCAAGTCCTCAACGACAATCGTTTGATTTTCACGAATGATTTGAGTTGTTAGCTTGTGCAAGAAATCTTTGCGGACATCCACTATTTGTGCGTGGACTCTAGCCAGTTGCACCCGCGCTTTTTCACGGTTACGACTTCCTTTTTGCTTTTTGGCTAGAGCTTTTTGCTTCCTTTTTAACTTCTTACGAAGCTGCTTGAAATGCTTGGGGTTGGCAATCTTATTGCCGTCGCTAGTAGCAATCAGGCTACTAATTCCCACGTCCAAGCCGATTGTTTTATTTGTTTTGGGAAGTGGTTTGAGCGTGTAGTCGTCTACAAGTATAGAGACATACCAGCGTCCAGTCGGTGTTAGTTTTACCGTAATAGTAGAAGGAACACAGCTTGCTGGAATTTGTTTGCTCCAGCGAATAGGTAGCGGGTCATTGCACTTTGCCAGAAACACTTGCCCGTTTTTCCAACGGAAAGCTGACTTGGTGAACTCAGCGCTACCACCGTTGTGTTTTTTTTTGAAATTAGGGTACTTGGCTCGTCCCCGAAAGAAATTGGTAAAAGCTGTTTGAAGGTGTCTGAGTCCCTGTTGAAGAGGTACGCAACTAACTTCGTTGAGGAAGTCGAGTTCCTCTTCTTTTTTCCAATTCGTCAGCATCGAGGAAGTTTCTCTGTAGCCAACCCTCTCTTGACGCTCGTACCAAGCTTCCGTGCGGGCCGCCAAAGCCTTGTTATACACTAACCGGGTACAACCCATTGTCCGTCGCAAGAGATTTTCTTGCTCGACGGTCGGGTAGAATCGGTAGCGGTAGGCTTTTTCCATCTTGACGCTCTAGCACGTCTTTTGTGAGTTAGTCGTTTTGGTTTTGTGTCTTTTTGTGAAGCCGTCCTATAAGGACGGGGTTTCTACCCATTTTTCTGATGAGCGATCCCAGAAGAGCTATGATTGTAAAGATACTGGGGTTTTGCCCCTCCTCTTGCGACATATTAATGGTTGCTGCCGATCGCGCGTAAAATTTTTTTGATAAAATTTTGTCTCGCAAGGAGGCGGCAACGCTTAAAAAACTGGCAATCTTTGTCAGCCCGATCGCAGATAGACTCCCCCGACTTTACTCACGCCGCGCTGGCACGCCCGCTACGGCAAAATTATTTATCTATAAGACTCAGGTGAACAAGAACCGTACTGTTTCAGATACTAAGCGAAGTTTCTATACGATTCACACTCGACCGATCAACTCAATTTACCGTCGAGTGGTGGAAGAGTTGATGGTAGAAATGCACTTGCTTTCAGCGAATGCCGATTTTCAATACGACCCGATTTATGCTTTGGGTGTAGTGACAGCTTTTGATAGGTTCATGCTTGGGTACGCCCCAGAAGCCGACAGAGTTTCGATTTTTAACGCTTTGTGCAAGTCCCTAGAAGACGATCCAGAGCGCTACAAACAAGACGCTCAGCGATTGGAAAGCTTGGCAGATAGACTTTCCGGGCAAGAGTTGCTCTCGTGGCTCGATCGCTCGACCAGCTTTGAAGATACAGCGGATTTGCAAGCGTCTTTAGGGGCGATCGCCAGCAACCCTCAATTTAAGTACAGCCGCTTGTTCGCGATCGGTTTGTTCTCACTATTAGAAAAAGCTGACCCTAACTTAGTAAAAGACCAAGAAACGCGAAACGACGCGATCGCCAAAGTGAGTGCGGCATTGCACCTGCCAGAAGACAAAGTTAGCAAAGATTTAGATTTGTACCGCAGCAATTTGGAAAAAATGGCTCAAGCACGAATAGTGCTTCAAGATGTCATCCAAGCGGAACGGAAAAAACGCGAAAAACGAGAGACAAAAGTTACCGTCGGTCCTTCGGCTGAGTCTTCTGACAGCAGCAATTAATCGTTTGAAGGAAGAAGGAAGTTCGGCAACGGATTCGCTCGACGGATGTAACCGATGTCAGGAACTAGGAAGAGGGAGTTTTTTATTTTTTACATAAAATAGAAAACTCTTAAATTTTAATTTTTTGTTCTTGAATTCTGGCTTCTGCCTTCAGATGAATCTTGGGGGCTGCGGAAACTAAAAATCCCGCTTTCTAAATTGAGCGGGATCGACTTAACCATAAATAGAGCTTTTGGGGTCGTACTAAGGCTGTGGCTCAAAATTAGTGGCGTTAGCTTGCAGCCAAGTGCTTAGCTGTGAAAGAACTTCGTTTCCCGAAGACTTGCCCAAAGCTGTTGGGTTTGGGGTGTCTGGCCTGTCCAAGTTGCGGGCGATCGCTGCGTTGACTTCTTTGGAAATCAAATCGTGAAGTTGCTCTTTAGCCCTAGCCCTTTGAAAGTGAGCTCCCTCTTCCGTCGTAGCGTACAGAGGTGGCAGCCTATTTAAAGCATAAGCTGCAATATCTCCCACATCCAGACTAAGGTCGCTCGTGGCTTCAATTTCGGCCACCCTAGCGATCGCATCGCTGAGTACCAACTCTTCCATCACGTTGATGAACTGTTTGCGTGGCAGAACTACAACTTCGCCAGTCAACAAAGAGCCCATCAGGCGATCGAGAGCCATGTACTCTTCGATCGACAATTCCGAAGCCGTATTGCAGATCCGTCCCACCTCAGCTTCCATTGACGGCGTTAAATAGCCATCCTGCAAAGCCTGTTCAACAATTTTTTCAATACTCATATATGCGTCCCCGCTCAACGGCATCATCAATAAAGTTTTGTGAAGACGCGATTGTTAGCGTCTTGAGATTCGAGTTTTGAGAGTTGAGTTGAGAAATTTTATACAAATCCTAACTCAATACTGATAACCCATCACAGTTATCTGCACACCCTAGCCACAAACTTACCCCATAATTGACTGATAAATCCGTCAAAACCTGTAAAAACTCCTACTCAACTCCCTGAAGCCGCCAAGGTACAGGATCGACGGACTGCCCATGCACGTAAAGTCCCCAGTGCAAGTGAGGGCCTGTGGAAGCCCCCGTTGACCCCAGAGCACCGATTACTTGACCGGCTTTCACGACATCGCCTTCCTTGACATCAATCCGGCTGAGGTGCATCAAAATACTTGCTACCCCCTGACCGTGGTCGAGCCCAACGACATTCCCGTGGATTTTGAAGCCTTGAGATTCGCGTCCCACTAGAGACACCCGACCTGCTGCTGGTGCGACTACAGGGGAACCGTAAGCACCCGCGTAATCCACGCCGCGGTGGTAGTAGTCTTGAGCAAATACCCCATTATAATAGCGTCGCACCCCGTAAATAGTGGTAATTTCGCCGGAGTTGGGGCGCAACAATTTGCCGTCCCAAAATTTTTCGGGTGTCACCAGTGCTTTAAATGCGTCTACGCGATCGAATTCGGCATCTGTACCTTCCTCGTCTTTCCCAGGCGGAAGCCAGATGGACTGGGTGGGAAAATCTCGACCGCGCACTTGCACGCTCAACTTCTGCACTTGTCCATCACCTGCGACTTGAAGAAGGCGGGCACCGGGTTTCTCTACCGGCGTCGTCGGCAGCAGGGCCCGAAAGCGACCGTTGCCGATCGAAAACGCGGGGTAGTTTTTTTGCTGTAGAGAAACTGTTGGAGTTTCCCCGCCGTTACCGTCAACCTGAATGATTACTGACAGCGTATCTCCCAGTTGGGGATTTGTCGGCGTCACAACTACCTGCAAAGCTTGCACCGGCAGGGCAAAACTCAGAAAGCCAGCAACAATTCCCCCGATCGAACTGGCGGTTAGCTTGTTTGCTTTCAACTGCCCCCACCGCAAAATCCGACCTGTAATTATTTCCGTACTTAGCCCACAGTTGTCTCGATTCACAGTCATTACCATCACTAGCTGTCCTTAACCTTTGTCTCGCTGATATATTTTTAATATCTAGACTAACTATACCAATCCGCAATGATTCGAGAGAAACAGCCGTAGGTAAAAAGCTTGGTCAAAGATCTGGAGATGATAGACTAACTTAAATAAATAAATACTTAACTTGAGGTGATAAGAATAATAAAAATTTCCGTAGTGCGGGGAGGAAAGCCCGATTGAGCCAGACGCTCACACTACCGTTTCCACCCTAGCTACTATTGCATAACTTTTAACCATTGCTATTAGTTATAGTTCACGGCGCTACAACATAATTATTTTTTACTCCTCTACTGTTAAATCACTTCTTTTTTGGCAATAAGTTTATTTGCCGATAACCTTCTTCAAATTCTCTAGTTATTGTAGCCTATTTTTGGCAATATAGTATTGATTCCCTATTTTTAAATCTTCCCTCTAAAATGGTATGAGATAAAAATTGAGAATGGCTATAATCAATCACCTAAATTATAGGGATTCAAAGGTAGCGGTGAAACCATTTAAGGTTAAGCATTCTTCCATAAATTCCTCTACATCATTGACATCCTCAAGCTGATATTCCATGATGCGTTGAGCATCGCCTTTCATCTTTTTGGAAGAAAGAGGTGTGGCAGGATATTTGGCAGCGATCGCTTTGAAAGCTTTGGAATGGGTATCCCAGCTTGCAGCAGAACATTTTATGATTAAAAGCCACATGATTAAATTCCTTCTTGTGTTTGGTTGATTAATAGTCTGACACGAGTAACACTTAGGTCGATAATGCCGAAAAATCAAGGGATTCTGTGGTTTGGAAAAAAGCTAAAAGCCGAGCCACTATGTGAGCAACACCACCCTTAACATTAGACTCAACATTCAAAGGCATCACCGGATCGTGGAGTGATAAGCGTAACAGAAACCAGCCGGATTCGCTAGGTGACGTGCAGGAAATTCGCAGACCTTCGTAGTTATTGGGAACTATTTTCCAGTCTGCTTGCGTTGAGACAAATTCTTGCAGTTGTTCAATAACGCGCTCGCCGTGAGTCTTGAAATCATCTACACCAAGTTTAATCCGAAATTCTGCACTTTCCTCTGGCTCTTTTAAATTCGCAATTAAATCTGGCAAAGATTGGTTTGCTAGCTTGGATTTAGCCAATTCAATCAATAATTTGCTAACCAAATAAGCGCCATCATCAAGAAAGTAATTTTCTTTCAAAGCTCCATGTCCAGAGGTTTCAATCGCCAGCCATGATTCCTGTCCGGCTTCATTGAGGCGAATCGACTCGTCAATCACATTTTTGTAGCCGCGTTTAAAGCGATGGTGAATCCCTTTTAAATCTTGTTCGATGAATTGTGTCAAGCCATCGGAGGTGATAGAATCAGTAACAATGGTAGAGCCTGGGTGTTCTTGTAATACGATCGCAGAAATCAAGGCAATTAAGCGATTGCGATTGAGTTCCTTGCCCACTTGATCGACGGCCGCACTGCGATCGACATCGGTATCAAAAATAATCCCAAAATCAGCCTGGTGTTCAATTACCGCTTGACAAATTGACTGCATTGCCTGTTTATCTTCGGGATTTGGCACATGATTGGGGAAAGTACCATCGGGTTCTAAAAACTGACTGCCCGTGGTGTCTGCACCTAAAGGTTTTAAGACTTTATCAACATAAAAACCGCCAGCACCGTTGCCTGCATCCACAACAATTTTTAGTCCTGTTAGTGGTTCCTCAAAATTATCGGGATGATTGACTGATTCCCTAATCTTGGTGACAAATTGATTAGCATAAACTGAGATAAAATCATGCTTTGTAATCTTACCGGGCGATGAGGCTGGCTGAAAGTAATTGCTTTGGGCTAGTGTTAAGATATCTGTAATATCCTGCTTTTGTAACCCTCCTTTGGGAGTGAAAAACTTTAAACCATTTCGATTAAATGGCAAATGGCTAGCAGTGAGCATAATCGCGCCGTCGCAATCAAAACCAGGGGTAATGGTACTCATAAACATGGCGGGGGTTGAGGCCATGTCAAAGTCGTACACTGTTGCACCAACTGAGGCGATTCCCTCGATCACTGCTTGCATTAAGGTTGGCCCTGATAGGCGACTGTCACGCCCGATCGCGATCGTTAATTCGGCCGCTGGTTTATTGACTTTTTGCACCAGCCAACTGACAAATGATTTACCTAAGATTGTCGCAATTTCGGGCGTTAGGTTGACTTTTTCATTGGGAACGCCTTCGAGGGCGATACCGCGAATGTCTGATCCATTTTGAAGTTTTGTCCAGTTGAAGATTTGCATAATAATTGATGGTAAGTAAAAATATCGGAGTCGGCGGTTGAAACCGATCATACAAAGTTTTGTCTGTGGCTAGACGATTCGAGTCAGCTTCGCCGCACGTCTTTCGCGGACTAATAAATATAGCCTGTCTCAGAAATATGAGGTACTATAGGGCATAGGGCATAGGGCATACCTCACTTTTTTGATAACCCCTGTAAACAGGGGAGAAATTTTGGATTTGGTATTATTAGTCATTAGGGTGACAGAGTTTTTCAATTCAATCAGCTAATCGGCATTTAAGTTGTATTTAAAGAAACAATCCCAGTCTTGTGGGTGGGATTTGAGCAACCCCCAAAATATCCAATTGAAATGTTGAACCGCTTACTGGGAATTTTAGCCCCATCACCGCTAAGATTAAGCTCTAATTCCTTAGTCGCGTTCAACGCTGTAAATTGCCTGCAAGCGGAACTCACCATGAGCGGGAACTTCCACAATATCTGTAGCTGCATTGGTCGTTTCTACGCAGAGTAAACGCTGATAATCTCCATCATCAAGGTCGGCCATGTTTGCAGAAATTGTCACCCAGGGATTCCACACTACGACGGATTTACTACCAGAGGATTTAATGCGAATCCGACGATTGAGGGCCCTATCGTCAATGACTAATTCATTGGTGACATCGAGATAAATGCGATCGACTTCACCTGTTACTACCACTGCACCCACTTGAGTTTTTTCGACACCACCATCCGCTTTATCAAGATACTGGCTATTTTCTAAACCTAAAACCTGCACACGGTTGATATCCCCGACTTGGAAATAGGTGTGGAAAGCTTGGGTGAGGGGAAATGCTTTGGCGCCTAAATTGCGGGTGATTAATTCTACAGTGAGGCTGGTGCCGATCGTAATCACGATCGCCAGTTCAAAGGCTTGGGGCCAAATTGCTCTAGTTTCATCGGTATCCTTGAGTCCTAGAGTGACTTTGGTTGCGCCGTCTGGGGTTGTGGCGGTTTCTAGCACATTCCAGAGGCGATTCCGCACAAACCCATGACTCGGACGCCCCAAGGCTTCGGGATCTGGGCCAAACCATGGCCAACAGATGGGTATACCGCCTTTGATGGCTTTCCCTTCGGCATAGTAGGCTTTTTCGCTGACGAACATCAAGTCTGTGGCTTCGGTGGCTGGTTGAAAGGAGAGAACTTGACCGGAATACACAGAAATTAAGGCTTTGGCTTGACCGTTGTCGATGTGAATCATCGGGAAACCACCGTTTCCGGTGGCGAAGGTGAGGTTCCCGGCAATGCCGTAGTCTGTGTTTAATTGGTCAATACTCATGCTTTTGGCTTGGTGAATTGCTTTACAATTATCCGATATTATGGTTGCTAGATTGATTAGATTGTTGAGTTTGACCTGCGAGGGTGCGATCGACACAAGGATGCAGTCAGAGAAACGGATGGCGAGTCCCAACACATCGCGACGGGATGTGCGATTGAACGCGCACTTGCACGCTCAAATGTTGCACCTTTCCGTCTCCCGCCACTTGGATTTGGCGGGTACCGGGGCGATTGAGTGGCGTCGTCGGCAGCAGGGCCCGAAAGCGATTGGTGCCCATAGGAAAAGCTGGGTAGTTTTTTTGCTGTACGGAAACCGTTGGAGATCCGCTGCTGCTGTTTACCTGAATCATTACTGACAGCGTATCTCCTAGTTCGGGGTTTGCCGGCGTCACCTTCACCTGCAAAGCTTGTACCGGGGATACCAAACTGAGAATGCTCGCGATCGTTCCCCCGCTCAAAATCGCCTTCTTCATGTTTGCTTTCAATAGCCTGCATCCAAAAATAGCGCCCGCAACTATTTTCCCACTTTGTCCGCAGTTGGCTCGATTCGCAGTCGCAGTGATGACGGATATCCTTAATCTTTGTCTGGCTAATGTTACCCAAAAATTCTAATTTTAGTACCCTCTCACCGCAAAGGATAACGCACTATTACGACTTGCGCCCAGTCAGCAAATGTATCGGGATTTAGCGGAGCGCAAGGCGCTATTTGCCGACTTTGTAGCAAAGCTCTATCACAGGATGTTTCACGGTTTCGAGCGCGGTATAATTTTGTTATTGTGAGTGGAGGGCGATCGCAGCGAATCATCTGGGATTGTGGGAAAATACTGAGATGTTTCACTTCCGTGCGCTGCATTTAACAGGACACAGAAACACTTATGTCAAATATATTATAAATTTTCAATATTTGACATAATTATTATTTAAATGCCACTGTTGTAGATATTACAGAGGTTAAAATGCCATGCCAAGCGATCGCGATAGACCCAGAGAATACGATGCAGTCAAGGGGGGGCAAAATTCAATTCCTGTAGGTGCGGCGGTACAGGGAGGAATTGCCGGCGTTAAAAGCCGATTGGCCTTGCCCTCTGTCGAAGCTAGAATCGCCGCACTCTCCGAAGCGCTGAATTATGGAGATGCAGGATTAGATTTGATACTGGGAGCATTGCAGGATGAGTCAGTACAGGTTAAATTAGCTGTCTATTCACTACTGAAAGATAGAAATGAGGAGAAGATAAAACAACATTTACAAAACTATTTTTTTGATTTTGATGTCATCACTGTTAATTCTAATGGACGAGAAAGCAGCCGCACCAAGTCGTTTGCTTTCTACTTCCCCGAAGACCTAGGAAATGGAATTGTGTTGGAAATGGTTTACATTCCCGGTGGCACATTGATGGTAGAGTCGCCAGTAACAGAAGTTGATAGATATAGAGATTATGGGGAAGGTGAGAAGCCTCAAGTCACAATACCCGCTTTTTATGCAAGCAAATACCCCATCACCCAAGCAGAGTGGGAAGCAGTTATGGGAAATGAAACCAACCAATCGAGTTTCACAGGCGAAAAACGTCCTGTTGAAAATGTATCGTGGCGGGAGGCATTTAGATTCTGTAAAAAACTATCGCAAAAAACCAGTAAAAAATATCGTCTTCTGAGTAAAGCAGAATGGGAATATGCTTGTCGTGCCGATGCAACAGCAGCCCCATTTGAGAGTGATTATTTGTCAATTATCCAACAAGTTAACCGTGAGGGCAATCATCTCGACTTTGATGCACCGCAGGGTTTTCATCGCCAAGTAAAAAATGTGGGGAGTTTTGGGCCCAATGCTTTTGGACTTTACGATATGCACGGCAAGGTTGCGGAATGGTGTGGCAATAGTGGCTTGGATAATACCGATGAAGGCCCCGAATCGACAGGCGGTATTATCTCACTCTCAACAAGGATGTTGCTTGAGTCTATCAGTCATACACCCCAGTGGTACCGCATGATGCACCTGTGTCACAGCCCGTATCAAGAAGGCATCGGCTCTTCTTTGATAGAGGGTGTTCGCGTAGCAATGTCGTCGTATTCTTCCCCCTCCTAGTTTGTCCAGCAAGGGTTCTTCTTTTCTCTTTAGCCCTTTTTGTTCTTTTCTCCATTATTTGTAGGGTGCGTGGCTTTCTACAATCTGCAAATGCGATCGACATCTCACAGCGACGCACCATCGAAAATATGTTGCGATCGAACTGATTCGGATCTGCGGTGCGTCGCTGAAAAATTTCTCGATTTTTTACGGAGATTAAAGATACAGGAATTACGCACTCGACCAAAGAAACCGGGTTTTTTACCGAATCTGCGGATCGCAACGAAGTATTTCCGTAAAAAAACCCGGTTTCTGGACGCCCGTGCGTAAGTCCTAATATTTAAAATATGCCAAGGTCGATCGCACATCAGGAAGGATAAAAAATATGACCCTCAATCTTCCTCTTCCCGATTCAATTCAAAAATTTATTAACGAACAAGTGGCAACCGGAGGCTACAGCAATGCAGCAGAATATATCTTGCACCTAATTCGCCAAGAACAACCAAGAACTGCGCGGGTTGAGTCGTTATTGTTGGCTGGTTTGGATAGTGGCAATTCTCTAGAGATTACCGATAATTGGTGGGAGCAAAAACGCGCCTATAAGGTTGTTAGTTAAAGGTTTTAATAATTTTGTGATTTTTTATTTGTTAGGACTTATGCAGGGGAACTCAGAAACCGGGTTTTTTTACGAAAATACTCAATTGTGACCCGCAGATTCGCTAAAAAACCCGGTTTATAGACCTGGGGGTGCGTAAGTTCTATGCTTCCAGCATTCTCGATTTTTCACCTAGATTAAATATAGCGACGCACCCTACCAACTCCGAAATCACCCTGCAATTAGCTTGCTTGTACCTTCGGAAGACCCATTTTTTCAACTATATTTTTCCGCAGGTAAACTGTCAGTGGTTTTTCAACTAAAGAGTAAAAGATGCAGCCAGCGATTACAGTTATCAGTGCTACCAACGCAGGTGCAAAAAAGCTATCGAAATATTTTCCTAGATTTGCCTTTTGCAGCAATTTGGTAGTTGCTGAAATCAGCGGGCCGTGAGTTAAAAATATCGAGTACGAGGCATCTCCTAAGTACGTGAAAATCTGAGGTATTTTCGGAGAATCTTTGAGGTCGATCGAGGTGGCAGCAATGATTAACAGAGCGGCTAGCACTGCAAAAGTAGTGACGCGCTCAAACTTTATGTTTCCCCATGCGACGAGCATTCCTAAAATAACATATCCTAAATTTGCTATTCCAAACAATATCCACCTGTACTTACCAATCTTATTGTTACATTTAATCACTATATAGGCAGCCAAGCAGCCCAGAACAAATTCTAGATTCATATTGCCAAATACTTGATTTAGCAAGAAAAAAGATTTGGGGAAGCTTATAAGTTTACAAAAGTTTAAAATCGTTACCAATAGCCAAGCCGAAAGTATAGGCACCGAATATTTAGGTTTCAACCAGATAGCTATACTGAACAGGAAGTAAAAATATAATTCGTAAATTAAAGTCCAACCTACATCCAGAATGGGCTTGTCCTTTTGAGGAATCAAGAGCAGCGACAAAATTACCTGTCCCAAACTTAAATCTTTATTGTTAGCAAAACCGGGAATTACTAGAAAGAAACACAAAACTGTTAGAGTAATTATCCAGTAAATCGGGTAAATTCGCACGCCACGTTTGACTAAAAACGATTTTAACTGATCCTTTTTACCGATCGCCGATCGGTGAACATACACCATGATGAAACCGCTCAATACAAAAAAGTAATCAACACCGCTCCACCCCGCCTGAAATAAATTAAAAAAAGTAACTTGATTTAATCTTTCAGCACTCATATCGTTGAGGTGAAACATTACCACTAAAACAGCCGCAATCCCTCGATAAACTTGCAAGAGGTTAAGCTTTTTGTGAGGAGTTGAACTCTGTGCCATGAGAAAATACCTGGGTCAAGGGTGGCCGTTGTGCTTGTTCCTCAACTATAGTCAACGCCCTAAACATAGTCAACACATTAGACACTATAATATAACTTTATACTTTTTTCATAAACTTGTGCAAGAAGACTTCCGACTGATCGTTGACTTAGTTCTAGTTCTCGCTGCTGCCGCAGCAGGAGGACTCTTTGCATCGCTATTGCGACAGCCGGTAATTCTCGGGTATCTCCTGGGAGGGATCGTAGTTGGGCCGGCAGGTTTGGGGCTGATTAAAGAATTAATTCAGGTAGACACCCTGGCTGAATTCGGGGTTGCCTTTCTGTTGTTTGCCTTGGGAGTGGAATTTTCCTTCGCCGAACTCCAGAAAGTTAAAACCATTAGTTTGGGCGGGGGGGGCTTGCAAATTGTGCTGACGATCGCCATTACTACTGGAATTTCCTTGGCTGTAGGCTGGGTAGAATCGCCTGCTCAAGGGGTGTTTTTAGGAGCGATTCTGTCGCTTTCCTCGACTGCCGTTGTACTCAAGTGCTTGATGGAGCGCAATGAATCCGGTACTTCCCACGGTCAAGTCATGCTGGGAATATTAGTAGTTCAAGATTTGGCTTTGGGGCTAATGCTAGCCGTTTTGCCGGCACTCAATCAGCCAGCAGAAGAGATCGGCATGACGGTAGCGTGGGCCCTGCTGCGGATCGGGTTATTTGCTATCGGTGCTGTAGGCGCGGGCATTTGGCTCGTACCGCAGTTGCTGCGCTACCTGGCGAAAACAGAAAGTCGGGAACTGTTTTTGCTGGGAGTTGTGGTTTTGGCTTTAGGGATTGCGCTGCTGACAGAATATTTGGGTTTTTCGATCGAGATGGGCGCATTTGTGGCGGGTTTAATGATTTCGGAGGTGGAATATGCCGACCAAACTCTAACTTATGTCGAGCCTTTGCGAGATATTTTTGCATCCTTATTTTTTGTCACCATCGGAATGTTAATCGACCCGGTGTTTCTCTGGAACCATCTAGAATTAATTCTGGGACTGGTATTTCTAGTATTTATCGGCAAATTCTTGATCATCGCGCCGATCGTCCGACTATTTGGCTATCCCCTAAAAACAGCATTAATCACAGGTTTGGGCTTAGCTCAAATAGGAGAATTCTCCTTTGTACTCGCTAGTTCCGGTCAAGTTATGGGGCTGGTTTCGCGGGACGTTTACTTGTTAATTTTAGGCACGACAGCAGTCACCCTCGTGCTGACTCCGTTTGTGTTGAGAAGCGTGCCTCAGTTATTGAAATGGGCGGAAAATTTCGGGCCTTTACAGCGCTATTTTGACGAAACATCTCAACCTGTGGCAATAGCTGAAAGTTTGCCGGAACAAAATTATGTTGTGGTTTGCGGCTACGGGCGAGTCGGTAGAATTTTAGTCAAAATGCTGCAAAGCCGCAACTGTTCAGTTGTGGTTATCGACGAGTCAGAAAGTAGAATTCAAGATTGCAGAATGCAAGGAATTCCTTACATTTACGGGAATGCTGCCAGCTTGCACGTATTGGAAGCCGCCCGGGTGGAACGGGCAAAAGCAATGGCGATCGCCCTTCCCGATCCCATGAGCACTCGCTTGTGTCTGAAGCGGGCTTTAGAATTAGTCCCGGATTTGGATATTGTGGTGTGCGCTAACCAAGATAAAGACATCGAACTGCTTTACCAACTGGGGGCCTGGGAAGTCGTGCAGCCGGAGTTTGAAGCCAGTTTAGAACTGTCTTCCCACTTGCTGGCTGGCATGGGGCTCTCGGCAATGGCGATCGGGCGAGATGTGCAGCAAATTCGCAGCAGCCGCTATCTGGAATTGCGGCCACCGCGCGAACCTTTGGCGGTTTCGCGGGATTTGAAAGTGGCGGTTCGAGATATGAACAGCGAGTGGTACAGCTTGCCGTCGGGTTCTCCCATTGCCAGCATGACTCTGGAAGAAACTAACCTGCGCCAGTTGACAGGGGTCAGCGTGATGGCGATCGTCCGCGAGAATGGTGAGGAAATTGATTATCCTAACGGCAAGACAGCTTTGCTGTCGGGCGATCGACTTTTTGTAGTAGGAGAACCGGAAGAACTCATCAGTTTTGAGTTGCTGGCGAAGGGCGAAGTTGCAGTTCCGCAGGGCGACAGTTCTTGCCAGTGGCTGAGGCTACCAGCAAAGAGCCCTTGGTCCGGCAAAAAACTGTCAGAGGTAGATGTGCTGACCCAGTACGGGGTGCAGGTGCGGGCGATCCGCCGGGAAGGGAAATTTACTCGCTGGCCCGACGGAACTACGAATTTGCAAGAAGGCGATCGTTTGCTGCTGTGCGGCGGCTTTTACGAACTCGGCTTGATGCAGCGGACGGCTTCACCACCGGTGCCGCAACCTGCTTTAAAGGTGCCTTTGGTCAAGGCCCAAGTCATCGAAAAGCTGTTTAGCGATTAGTCAGCGGGCAGTGGGCAGTGGGCAGTGGGCAGAAAAAGAAACTATTCTCAATGGCCCATGCCCCATGCCCCATGCCCCATGCCCCATTCACCATTCCCCACTCTCAGCCGTTGGGTTTGAGATAAGCAATTGCTGGTCGCGAGATCAGAATTTGTGTTTCTGAGGCATCGAGGAGGCAAATGCAGCTATTATCCTGCCAAAAAATTCTGCCAGCTACTAAGTCGCCGGTCAGGAGTTTGATCTCCACCTGTTGTTTGTCTTTGATGTAGCTTTGTATTAAGCGAACGCTGGGCAATCCGGTTTCAAATTCAGACATAGTTCAGAAAAATATAGTCAAATATTACCTTAAACCATATTCTTCTGTTTATACCGTTTAACCCTTACTGTCGCAACTACAAGCGCGTCTACGCGATGAGGCATAAACCCATTGGCGGTTCCTTTTCTACCGATATTCATTGAGGAATTGACATCAGCATTAATTAGATATCCCTGTAGAGTTATAAAAATTATATTTGTTTATATTTGACGAGAAAGGACTATAAATTGCATAAAGTTTTATAATACTGGGAAATGGGTAATTTGGTCATCAAATTATCTAATCAGTTTTAACCAAAAGAGGTTTTTTTTTATGCCGATCGAGTTTGCGAAGTATCACGGACTGGGAAATGATTTTATTCTGATTGACAACCGCCACTCGTCAGAACCGGTGATCACGCCAGAACAAGCTGTGGATTTGTGCGATCGACATTTCGGGATTGGCGCAGACGGTGTGATATTTGCTCTTCCGGGTCAAAACGACACTGACTATACCATGCGGATTTTTAACTCCGACGGTTCGGAACCGGAAATGTGCGGCAACGGAATTCGCTGTTTGGCTAAGTTTATCGCCGATTTGGAAGGGTCAGAGGCGAAAACTCAGTACCGCATCCACACTCTGGCTGGTGTGATTAGCCCGGAATTGCGATCGGACGGTCAGGTGAAGGTGGATATGGGGGTTCCCCGGCTGCTGGCGGCGGAAATTCCGACAACTTTGGCTGCAGCGGATGCCAAAGCTATAGATGTGCCGATCGAAGTTGCTGATAAATCTTGGTCTGTTACCTGCGTCAGCATGGGCAATCCTCACTGCATTACTTTTGTAGAGGATGTTTCGGCTGTTGCTTTAGCAACTGTCGGGCCTCAATTCGAGCACAACAAAGCATTCCCGCAGCGTACCAATACGGAATTTATTCAAGTGATACGTTCAGACTATGTAAAAATGCGGGTGTGGGAAAGAGGCGCGGGTGTTACTCTAGCTTGTGGGACTGGTGCTTGTGCTGCTGTGGTAGCTGGGGTGTTGGTAGGAAAGTGCGATCGGGTAACTGCGGTTGAACTCCCCGGCGGCGTTTTGGAAATCGAATGGGCAGAAGTTTCTGGGCGGATTTACATGACCGGGCCGGCACAGCGAGTATTTACTGGTTGTATGAGTGATTAGTCATCAGTCATCAGTCATCAGTTATTAGTTATTAGTCACTGGTCAGAAGGTTTTTTTTGTTGAAGGAACAAACAATAAAAACTATTGAATTCAAAGTTTTTATTGAATTCTGACCAATGCCTTCTGCCTTCACAACTTATGGGCGGCGGACTGAAGACTGAAGACTAATAACTAAGCCTGAAATCTAAAATCTAAAATCTAAAATCTAAAATCTAAAATTAAGTAGGTGGGCTTGCATGGCTGGAGGTATTTATCTGATTCAGGACGACGACAGGCTGGTAGAAATGATGGAACAGCCCTACGACTCGGAAGACCAGTTACAAGATTTGCTAGTAACTTATCCTAATTTGATCGCGGGAGACCAAATCGATCGGGCTACGGCGCGCAGGTGGCTGTTAATTTCGCGGGAAGCTGCACCCAGCGATGAGGAAACAGCGGTGCAGTGGTCGCTGGATCATTTGTTTCTGGACCAAAATGCCGTTCCTACTTTGGTGGATGTCCGGCGAACTCCTAATGCCGGACTGCGGCAAAAAGTTTTGGGTCAGTCGATCGACTATGCTGCTAATGCGTTGGTTTACTGGCCAGTCGATTCAATTATTGCTCTGTTTGAAGCTAATTGTCGCGATCGGGGTCGCGATCCTGAACATATTTTTGAAGAGTTTCTCGGTGCAAATGCTAACGAAGACCTATTTTGGCAGAAAGTTAAAACTAATTTGCAAGCCGGTAAAGTTCGCTTAGTGTTTGTAGCTGACGAGATTTCCGCTGAAATGCGCCGAGTTGTGGAATTTCTCAACGAACAAATGGACCCGGTTGAAGTTTTGGCGCTGGAAATTAAGCAGTATGTAAGTGAAGACGGTTTAAAAACGCTGGTTCCCAGAGTGATCGGTCAGACGGCCGAAGCACAGCAGAAAAAATCCAGCGCAACGCGCGAAAGAAGGCGCTGGGATGAATCTTCATTTTTTGCGGAAATCAAAGCTAGACGAGGCGCAGACGAGGCGCAAATGGCAAAAGCAATTTACTTGTGGGCAAAAAGTCAAGAACCCGAAGTTAAAATCCACTGGGGAACGGGGGACGCCTACGGCGGTTTCGCCGCTCAATTGCCTCAAAAGGGAAGAAACCCCTATCAGTTATTCACTGTAGATATTGCTGGCAGAATGGAGATTTCTGCTGATAATTATGGTTCCCAGCCGCCTTTTAATGCGGAACAAAATTGGCTGGAATTGAGAAGTAAGCTGAGTTCGATCGGTCTGTCGCTGCCTATAGAACCGGGTGAGAGAAGGTCGCCGAGTCTGGCTTTGTTTACTTTGCAAGACGAATCTGCCCTTAACCAAGTTATGCAAACTTTTGACTGGGTGATTGAGCAAATTAAAACGTTATAGTCAGTTGTCAGTTGTCAGTTGATAATTGGTTATTATCACCAACAAATAACCAATAACAACGAACAACTAACAACCCACAAATAACCAATAACTACTGACTAATGACTAATGACTAATATCGAATATTTGCTTGTTTCATGCGCCGCAAGGCTTCTCCCAGCCGATCGCAATCTGCAATTAAACTAATTCTCACATATCCTTCGCCGCCCGGCCCAAAAGCATTCCCAGGAGTCACCACAACACCGGTTTGCTGCAAAACATTCAGGGCAAAATCAGTCGAACTCATGCCCGGAGTGCAGGGAACCCAAAGATACATTGCAGCCAGAGGTTTGGGAATATTCCACCCTAATTCTGCCAATCCTTCCACCATGAAATCCCGGCGAGTCCTGTAACGATTCTGCACTTCGTCCAAGTAACTATCGGGCAATTGCAGTGCTGTTTCTGCTGCTGTTTGCAAAGCGGAAAATATACCGTAATCTAGGTTAGTTTTTAATGTCCGCAAACCTTGGATAATTTTGCTATTTCCTACTACAAAACCGACGCGCCAGCCGGCCATATTGTAGGTTTTTGACATGGTGTGAAATTCGACGCCGATTTCTTTACCGCCGGGAATTTCTAATAAACTTGTCGGTTGATAGCCGTCAAAGGCTAATTCCGCATAACACAAATCGTGAACCAGCAAGATTTGATGTTTGTGTGCGAAAGCCACAATATCTTTGTAGAATTCGCGGGGTGCAGTCGCTCCAGTCGGATTACTGGGATAATTGAAATAGAGTATTTTGGCTTGTTCGGCTACGCTGTCGGGAATATCGGCTAAGTCAATTACCCAGTCATTTTCTGGTTTGAGGATGATGTTGTGAACTTTTGCACCGGCAATGATTGGCCCGCGAAATAATACGGGATAAGCGGGACTTGGTACTAATATTACGTCCCCTGGATTGATATAGGCGATCGCAAAATGTGCTAAACCTTCTTTTGAACCCAACAAAGGCAATGCTTCGCTTTCTGGATCGAGTTCAACGTTGTAGCGGCGGCTGTACCATTTAGTAATAGTACGGCGGAAACTGGCAGTTCCTTCAAAGGGTGGATAGCCGTGATTGGCAGTATTTTGGATGGCTGCGACAGCGGCTTCTACTACTGGTTGAGGAGTGGCACCGTCGGGGTTTCCCATTCCTAAGTCTATTAAATCGAGTCCTTGTTCGCGGGCGCGGGCTTTGAGTTCGTCGAGACGGGCAAATACGTAGGGCGGTAGTTTTTGCAACCTGTCAGCAGGGCTAATCCAATCCAAGGTCATTTATTTTTTGTCAGTTGTCAGTTTTCCTGGTTTGTAGTAAGGACTTTCGTCCTTGCTAGCACAGCCTTTTCAGGACTTTAGTCCTTACTACAAACTGTTTTAATTCTTAATCTTTAATTCTCCCACAGGTGCGGTAGTAGAAACCATCGCTGCCATTAATTGTTGGGGAACAACTTTAAAAGGCAGTCGGTGAATGTCGGAATTGGGATTGCAGGCTATGTCGGCGGCGCGCTGCAATTCTGTGATGGTAATGTCTCCGAGTCCGAGGTTGTCTAAAGTTTGGGGTAATCCAATCTCGGCGTAGAATTTTAGCAGTTGCTGTCTGGCGCTAGCGGCGAGTTGATTGTTTTGCAGCATTTCTTCTAGTCGCAGTTGTACTAAAATGCCGTAGGCAACTTTTTCGCCGTGCAATGTGCCGTGACTTGCTAATAGATGAGTTAGGCCGTTGTGGACGGCATGGGCGGCGACGGTGCGACATTGGGCACCGCCAATTCCGCCGATTACTCCTGCTAGCAATACGGCTGCATCTGTGACTTCTTGCCAGGTTTCGCTACCGGGTTCTTTGAGGGCGGCGGCTGATTTTTGGAATAATATATCGCGCAGTATTCTAGCTTGTTGAACGGCCGAAATTATTAGGGTTTGTTCGGAGTGTCCGCTGCTGACTGATGCTTCGTACCATTTGGCGATCGCATCTCCAATTCCTGCTACTAATGTCCGCTGCGGTGCCGTTTGAATTAAGCCGTAATCGAGTATTAATAAGTCGGGACATCGGGCTAATGTGACATCGTATTGGAATGCACCTTGTTCTGAATAAATGTTAGATAGGGCTGTCCAAGCGGCACAGGTGGCTGCTGATGTGGGAATTGTGACGATCGGGATTTTGCACTGATGGGCGACGAGTTTTGCTGCGTCTAAGGCTTTGCCGCCGCCGACACCGATGATGAAGTCGGCTTGATGGGTTTGGGCTGCTGCGCGGAGGGTTTCGAGGCTGGTTTCGCTGCAATCCTTGCCGTATGCTGTTTCGGCGGATTTTAACTGCTGCTGTTCGAGGATTGGTTGCAGGTAGGGTTGGGCGGCGGCGAGGGAGTTGCTGCCGCCGACGATTAGCGGCCGCTTTCCGAAACGGGCGATCGCATCTCCGGCTTGTGCGATGGCCGATCGACCTCGCAATACACAGGCGGGAGCAATTGTCAAGGAATAAATTGCAGTTGGGGTGGCGGTTTTAGTGCTTTGGGTTTGAGTCATCGAACCACTGGATAAGTGATGAGAAGGTTGACGCTTTGCAGGATTGCTGGATTTTATAGGATAACTCTAACCCATGTTGGGCGATCGGGTAAGTTTTGTAAAGTTTTTATTAAGTATTGTGCGGGGTTGGGGGATGGGAGGGCCCAGTTGAGGGAAGTTGGGGAGTTGAGGGCGATCGACATTCCTGATTTTATGGACGATAATCAACACAGATAATTAAGCCTATTACTAATTCTTGCACAACCGTTTCAGAAACTTTGCCGATACACCTGACAAATCGCTCAGTAGTTACACTCCGAACTTGCAAAACATTGCCTGCTGAGTCTGCGTCTAAACAGTTTTCTTCAGTTCGCTGAATGAGAATCATGAAAGGGCGATTTTGAAATTTAGGTTGCCATGTAGCCACAGGAATTATAATCCGCATGGGGATATTACTAAACATTTCCGAACTAATCACAACCGCAGGACGTGTTTTCTGAATTTCTTGCCCTCGGGTTGGATCAAGTTGTACCAGCCAAACCTCTCCTCGTTTTGGGTTAGTAGTCATACTCAGTCTCCCAGTCTTCGCCATCGAGTACCGAAAACTCGGTTAATTCAGGATATGTCAAAAAATCTTCGGCTGTAGCAGCCATATACGGTGCTAGTATTTTATGGCGTTCTGCTATTGGCAGGCTAGCAATTTCTCTAAGTGATAGCTTGAGAGTAGGTTCGGTTATTGACGAACTGTTAGACTCAGAACTTTCGCTGGATAACTGCTGTTTCTGTTCCGTTTTTTGCACCAAAAATTGTGCAAAATCGAGCAATTCTTGTTGTTTCTCAGTTGGCAACTGTCGCAATTTTTCTAACAGTGCTTGCTCAAAATTAATTGTTTCTGACATTTCAATTACCTTCCCTAAGCGTTGATATGTTTATTTCTCACGCAGTCAAGTTTTGTAGTTCCATGTTTGCCAATTGCGCCATAATTTTCATCTTTCCCCGTTAGTTCACCCATCACACCGCCAAATCTTGATACTCCCACCATTACTGCCACTAACCAGAGTGTTTCCATCCGGGCTAAAACTGACCGAATTAACCTTGGCTAAATGCCCTGTGAGAGTGCGATTTTCCTGTCCGGTTTTCAGATTCCAAAGCTTGATAGTATTGTCATTACTTCCACTTGCAATAATTTGTCCCTCCGGGCTGATGACAAGGGAAAAAACCCCCTGTGAATGCCCTGTTAGAGTGCAAATTTCCTGTGTGGTCTTCAGATTCCAAAGTTTGATAGTCTTGTCTCCACTACCACTAGCAAGAATTTGTCCATCCGGGCTGAAGGCGACAGAATAAACTGACTCTGAATGCCCAGTAAAAGTGGAAATTTCCTGTGTGGTTTTCAGACTCCACAGTTTGATAGTTTTGTCCCAACTGCCACTAGCAATATTTTCTCCATCCGGGCTGATAGCGACAGACATAACCAGGTTTGAATGTCCAGTGAGAGTGCGGATTTCCTGTTTGGTTTTCAGATTCCACAGTCTGATAGTATGGTCACCACTGCCGCTAACAAGAGTTTCTCCGTCTGGACTAAAAGCAAGAGACCGAATTAAACCTGAGTGACCCTTGAGAGTGCTAATCTCTTGTCCAGTTTCCAGATTCCACAGCTTAATTTGTTTGTCAGAACTTCCGCTAGCTAAAATTTTTCCATTAGGGCTAATGGCAACGCAATAAACCGCACCTGAATCCGCAGAAAAAGTACGAATCAGCTCTCCTGTATGGAGATTCCAAAGTTTGCTGCAATTTCCACTGCTGTTACTAGCAAAAGTCTTGCCATCTGGACTAATAACTACGCAATCAACAGATGACATAGCTACGCCATTAAGAGTTTTTACACATTTGAAGGAGTAAGCTTTCCTAATGATTTTTTCTTCTATTTGTTGTTGGCGTTGAGCTTCAGCTTTGGCAGCTTCTTCTATTTGTTGTTGGCGTTGAGCTTCAGCTTTGGCAGCTTCTTGAGATTGACGTTCAGTCTCTACTTGCTCAATCAGCTTTTTCAACTCCTGTTCATACAGTTCTCGCTGTCGCCCCTGAATATCCTGAAGAATATCAAAATAAGGCTTTACCCATTCTTCTGCCAACCCATTTTGAGCCAATTCATCCTTTAACTTAAATAATAAAGGTTCATAGCCGGGGTCAATATTGATATAATATAAATCTGCTAAAAATCCAGCCAGTAACTTGTGAATCGCCACAATCAACTGCCGAATCATGCGGAGGGCTTTTTTCTCACTTACTCCAGAAGCTAAAAGTGCATCTTTTGCCTCCTCCCAGTCAAAAACTTTGGTAGAAAACAGGGAGACTTCCTGATTATTCAGGAATCCCCAAAAGCCGACGCGAAAAGTTACCGCATAGTCGCTGATATCGCTATATAAAATTGTAGTAGGAACCGGAGATAAAATTCGCTGCAAGCGTTCCACATCAATATCACCAATCGACTCATTGAAATAGTCGCTATAAAACTTAACGGGGCGTAAGATATCCTGTTGAGGATAATGCTGTCTGAGAAAATCTCCCACACTTCTCATCTCAATGGGCAAATCTTCACAAAAGGTTTCCGGGCATCGCTTGCTAATTTTGGGCGGTGATAGTAAGATTAAGAGGCGATGTTGCTGCTCAAGTAAAATTTGCTTAGTTTCCTCTCGATTCAACTTAGAAAACCAAGTATCTTTATCCCAGATTGTTTGAATTTCAGCCAGCTTTACCTGAATATCCTTTGCTTGCAATTCCCGCATCAAATCCCGTTGCAAGGCTGCCAGCTTCCGTCTGTCTTGCTGTTCCTGTTCCTGCAACTCAAGGCGACGCGCCGTTTGTGCTACTTTCAGCTTTAACAATTCGTTATCTCTGGCATCTTTCGCTTTCGCGTATTCGATCATTTCCTGGGAATAACGCTGTTTTGCTTCCTCTATCTCAGTCGCATCTGAGAATATCTGATTGGGATCGGGAATTAGAAATTCTACCCACTGTTGAGATTTATTGCTGAGGGTTTCTCCTAGTTTGTGGCCGATATTTCTGGCAATGGGTGACAGCACTTCCAAGATTAAGGGAGCGATAGCGTCGATGATTGCGTTTGCGAACATAAATGTGGGTGAGGATGGGGTTATTAATAGTGTAGCAACTTGTTGGGATGAAAAAGGCAACTACAAGCGCGTTAATATTGTAAGAGGTCTACGATCCAACGCCGACTAAACATCTTTTTGAACTTCTATGCGATAGTTGTAGCCCTGTTCGGTGAGGAAGAGTTGGCGGTGTCGCGCAAAATCTTCCTCGCAAGTTTGTAGCGAGACTAATGTATAAAAACTCGCAGTATGTCCATCGGATTTCGGGCGGAGAATTCGTCCGAGGCGCTGCGCTTCTTCTTGGCGAGAACCATACTTTCCCGATACTTGAATTAACACATCGGCATCGGGTAAATCGACGGCAAAATTGCCCACGCGAGATAGAATTAATCCGGGAATTTCTTTGTGACGGAATGCTTCGTATAACCGATCGCGCTCAGCCTGTTTTGTCTTCCCCGTAATCAGAGGCAATTCCGTAATTTTGGCGATCGCATCTAACTGTTCGAGATACTCACCAATAATTAAAATACGGTGTCCCGCCTCCTTTTGCAACAAACTTTGCACCACATCCAACTTAGCTGGATTTTCCGCAGCAATGCGAAACTGGTTGCGGCGGGGCGCTAGGGCATATTCCATTTTTTCCGCCTCATTTTGGGCGACGCGGATTTCCGTACAATTGGCAGTCGCAATAAATCCCTGTCCTTCCAATTCGCGCCAAGGTACGTCATAGCGCTTGGGCCCAATCAAGGTGAATACATCCCCTTCTTTGCCGTCTTCGCGAATCAATGTCGCAGTTAAACCTAACCTGCGTCGTGCTTGTAATTCAGCGGTAATCCGAAATATCGGTGCAGGTAATAGATGGACTTCATCATAAATAATCAGTCCCCACGATTGGGCGTTAAATAACTCGAAATGCGGGAATTCATCATCTTTATTCGATCGATAACTTAGCATTTGGTAAGTCGATAGGGTGACAGCAGCCGTCTGTTTGGTGACACTGCTGTACTCAGCGATCGCATCCTCAGTTAAACTCGTTTTGTCTAATATTTCCCTGCGCCACTGGTGCACTGAAGTCAAACTGCTGGTGAGGATGAGTGTCTTTTGCTTTACCAAACTCATGGCTAACATCCCGACTATGGTTTTACCAGCCCCGCAGGGTAGGACGATCGTCCCACTTCCACCTTTTACCTCCCCGTCCTGATAGAATGCCTCTGCTGCTTCTTGTTGATAAGTACGCAAATTAAAGGGCAAATCTGTTAGAGTACGATCGCGCAAAGAAATCCCTAATTCGGCACCCTCCACATATCCAGCCAAATCTTCTGCCGGATAGCCCACCGCTAGTAAAGCTTGCTTGAGTACGCCGCGATTCCCGGCATCGACTTGAAAGCAAAGATCCGAGATGCGCTTGCCCAACATTGGTTTGACGCGATCGTCCCGTACCAGCAATTCCGCTAGGGGCAAATCGGCAATTCGCAGTTGTAAATCGGGGCTAGCCGCATCGATTCTTTCAATTACAGTTAATCCATACCGCGCCCCTAACAGTTCAATTTCCTGCGCTACGGAGTCAGGAATGGGATACTTGGCATACTTCCGCAAAGCGGAGATCGCCTCTTCAACTGGCATTCCCGCCGCCCGCGCATTCCACACGCTGAGGGGCGTGATGCGATAGGTGTGGATGTGTTCGGGACTTTTGATTAATTCGGCAAAGGGGGCGATCGCTTCTCGTGCCTGTTGTGCTGTTGGGGCGTGAACTTCTAGTAAAATTGAGCGATCGCTTTGCACGATCAAAGCATTTTCGGGAACATAATTCATGGCTTGTTTCGATTGATAGATGAATCGCAGATCAACGCAGATGGTTTTAACTGAGATATTGCACCATTCTCAATTAGCCTTTTGTCAACAGGCAAGATGCCTGTTCCACAAAGAGTTGATTTCTTGTGGAACAGGCATCTTGCCTGTTCCTGACAATGGTGCAAGATGTGAGTTTTAAGAGGTTTTTTGACTTTGGCAATTTTGTCTAATACTATTTATCCCGCTGGGGTAAGACGTAGCCGATCTGCCGCAGGGCGTTGCGAAACTTAGTTTCCTGGGATAATGGAACTGCTAAAGTGCGATCGCCTGCTAGCTGACAGAATTTTTTTGTACGGGAATCATTGGCAATCAACACTGCTAAATGGGGGTTAGCACATTCGATTAACTTGACAGTTCCTGCATCTTGCAAACTATTCGATCGTTCTGTAATATCCGTCAGAAATTGCTGTACAGTTTCGGGTAGCGGTTCGACACTTCTTGTCTCTAAAACTTCTTTAAATTCTGCTAGCGGGTATCCGGATTCTATGGCGGTAAATAGCTTTTGTCGATCGAGTTGCCAGACGACATCTGAAACTTTTTTAGTATAGAGATCGAGGACGATCGCATCTGATGTCGCGAGGCCTTCTCCTGCTACAACAATATCTAAATTGGGCAGTACGCGGAGTGTTTGACGGAACTCAATTGCTGGCGGGGTGTAATTGTTAGTCAATCCCAAACAGTAAGCCCCCAAAGCTGTCAGGCGAAAAGAGATTAAGCCGTCGTAGCGGCTGAGAAATCTCAAATCGTCCGTTCCCCAAAGATCGTCAAAATCGCTGGGTATGAGGGACGGATCGGCATAGGCAACATCAATTATTCCCAGGGTAGCAACATACTCAAACAACAGGCAGCGCATATATCTTTCTTGCAGAATATGCCAATCGTGACTGCCCGAATATCCTAAGTTACCATACCCAAATTCAGAAATATAGAGATTGTCGGGATCGCGCGTTACTTCAAACCGATTGCCCGTTGCCAACATATACTTGCTAAATTCGCTAAACAGAATCCATTTACCGACAGGACATTCTGCTAGGATTGAGGCGATCGCCTCTCTCCGCCCCGCCACCGCTGTCATGCCGCGCGCGCCCTTGCCGGTTTGTCCTTTAATCGCATCAATGCGGCGAAATTCATCAAAAGTGTTTGTTTTTAACCAGCGCTTCCATGCTGTCTGTAAACCTTTGGCAGGTGATTCTTGCAAGGCTTTCTGTCCCGCTTTGGTCAAAACTAGCTTTTTGCCCGATTGTTCGGCGAATTTGCTCGCTTGGGCGATCGCGGCCCAAGCAAAGGATTTGATGTTACCAACCTCGTAGAATATATCGCCCTTTTCCACGGTAGCTTGGCGCTGTTCGTCGTTATAAAAATCACCCCCTTGCAATACGGCGGCGATCACTTTCAGAGTTGCGGCACCAGGTAATGCGGTTTTCTCACTAACGGCAACTTTGCCCGACTGAATCAGACGCAAAACTGCTTCCAAATCCTTTGGGGCTGCCCGTTCCATTTCAAAAATTGTCAAGGGAAGTTCGTACTCGGATACCTCTATTTTAGATGTACGAAAGTTCTGTTTTTCTACACGAACCATAAAATTATCTGGCAGTACATCGCCAACCAGATTTAAGGAAGTTCCTTGAGGTTTTGGCACAAACTTCCGCAAGTTTTGTTCAAGATCGTAGGGTATCGCATTGCCGTAGAAGAACAAGCAGAGTAGGGATGGTTCTCGGTTGTATCCATAGCGATCGCTTGTTCCCCAGTTTGGTTGTTGTCCGTATTTTGCCATAAATACATCGGCATCATAGCCACCACCTGACCCATGTATAACTTCCGCTACGGCCGCTTTTTGCAGGTCGTCTAATTGCGCCCAAACTTGCTTAAGTTTTTGTCCCTGCATTTGCTCTTTAATCCCAGCAACCAGGTCAGCTTTCCGGGTTAATTTGCGATCGCCCGACAACAGTGCATTCAGCTTTTTTAAATCTTCAACAATTATTCCTTCGAGTGCCTCTTGGAGGGTAATAACATTATCTAGGGTTTGGTAACGCGGCATAATTTTTGGCAATCCGCCTGCTGCAAAATTGTTTGTGCTACCAACTATAACAACTTTCCGATATTTGTAATTTGAATTTTTGTTACAAAAATCAGAAGCATGGTTTAATCTTTATTGTTAAACTCACGCTAATTTTATCTAATTAATTACATAATTAGGCAATCTAAAAAATCGGAATTACACAACTACTTTAGAACGTAGAGTGCGTCGCTACTAACAATCTCCTAGCAGCTTGAATATCTCGTGGCGGCGCACCATAAAATTAGTCGATCGAAAATGACAGAGTGTAACTAGCACTTCCTCGTTCTGTACTTACATCTATTTGATATTTTCCCGTTTTTGCAACGACTCCAGACCATATTCTTGATTCTTTGATTATCGTTTTTTTGTCCGAGTCTATGACTTTAAACACAGCATTATTTTCAAGTGATTTGACATTGGCTTTGATTTTTTTTCCTTTTTTAACTCCGACAAAATAACTATTGAAAGTGCCAGGCGCTACTCTTCCTTTTACTTCCGCTGAACGAACACCTTCTATGAACTCCCTTTGCTCTTTTTGTACAGCCGCTAAAACAGTAGATTTTTCTGAGATAGTTGGGGTTGTAATTAGGTTAGATAAGGCTTTGACTGAAGCCGGAAAAATCAGCGATGCACTTAAGCCGATCGTCAAAATGTTTAGCGGGTTTTTGAAAGTTATTGCTGGTTTTTTCATGGGAGTTTAACAGTAAAATTGAAATTTGTTTATTTGTAAGATTATAGCAGACTGGGGCTGTCTGCGTCCGATCGCCCTCGCCGATCGACTAATTTTAGCTTGTGCAAACAATCAATCGATTTGAGATTTGAGATTTGAGATTGAAGCCTAAGATGTGGGATAATTTTGTACGGCCGGGACTGACGCATTACTGTAAAGTTGCCTCCGGGCGCACAAAAGTAAGATCGCCCGTCAGCCGTGTTACAAAAAAAATTGCCAGTCCAGGACGCACAAAAACCTTTAGAAACCGGGTTTCTTGACAAAAAACTACGCTTTCAAACAGATTCCCCGACAAGAAACCCGGTTTCTGACCAACTGTGCGTAAGTTCTGTTTGCACAATTCCTAATTATCACAAACCCGACGATATGACTCAAAACCCAACCGCCACCTATCGCATTGAAAGCGACTCGATGGGAGACAAACAAATCCCATCTAATGTCTACTACGGCATCCAAACTCTAAGGGCTATTGAAAATTTCCCGATCAGCGGTATTAAGCCTTTATCAACTTACGTTGATGCTTGTGTTTTAATTAAAAAAGCAACGGCGATCGCTAATGGGGAACTCGGCTGCATTCCCCAAGACATCAGTCAAGCAATTGTCCAAGCAGCAGATGAAATCCTAGCTGGCAAATTGCGCGATCAATTTGTAGTTGATGTCTACCAAGCCGGCGCCGGAACTTCTCACCACATGAATGTTAATGAAGTTCTTTCAAATCGCGCTTTGGAAATTATGGGCGAGGAAAAAGGCAACTACAAGCGCGTCAGTCCCAACGATCATGTAAACTACGGTCAATCGACCAATGATGTGATTCCGACTGCGATTCGGATCGGCGGATTGTTGGCATTAGAAAAGACTCTGTTTCCGGCTTTGTCCGATGCCGTAGTCGCCCTAGAAAACAAAGCCGAAGAATTCAAAGATATTGTTAAATCCGGCCGCACTCATATGCAAGATGCAGTACCGGTTCGACTCGGCGATACCTTCGGCGCTTGGGCGCAAATTCTCAGAGAACATACCTTGAGAATTGACAGGGCATCCGATGATTTGACATCCCTGGGATTGGGGGGAAGTGCGGCAGGAACAGGCTTAAATACTCATCCTGAATACTGTCAAAAAGTTGCTGAAATTCTCTCCGACTTAATCGATCACCGCGTGAAACCAGCAAAGCATTTAATGGCTGCTATGCAGAGTATGGCACCGTTTGTAAATGTCTCCGGTGCACTGCGAAATCTCGCTCAGGATTGCGTTAAAATCTCCCACGACCTGCGTTTGATGGACTCCGGGCCGAAAACGGGTTTGAAAGAAATTCAACTGCCTCCTGTGCAACCCGGTTCGTCAATTATGCCGGGAAAATACAATCCTGTGATGGCAGAAATGACATCAATGGTTTGTTTTCAAGTTATGGGTTACGATAGCGCGATCGCCCTGGCAGCCCAAGCAGGACAATTAGAATTGAACGTGATGATGCCCCTGATCGCCTACAATCTCATTCACAGCATCGAAATTTTGGGCAATACCATCAGCGCCCTGAGCACCAAATGCCTCGCAAAAATCGAAGCTAAGGGCGATCGGTGTCTCGCTTACGCAGAAGGCAGTCTCGCACTCGTTACCGCCCTCAACACTCAGATCGGCTATCTCAACGCCGCCGCCGTCGCCAAAGAATCTCTAGAAACTGGCAAATCTTTGCGGCAAATTGTGCTAGAAAGGGGTTTAATGAGTGCAGAAGACTTGGCAAAAGTTCTAGATTTAGAGAAAATGAGTGCGATGCCAACATCTTCTGCTAACGTATAGGCGATCGCAGGAATCAGCTAGAAACTAGAAGGCTAAACTCGATTTAATTCTGCCTTCTGCCTTCTGAGTTCTGCCTAAGTGCTGTCACAGGTTAAAGTTAAACAATTCAGAATTCAATTTTTTGAGATTTAATTCTGGATTTTTTATAGTCTAAAGTTTGGGAGCAAGATTTATGCGCGCAGGTTCTTTTGCAAAATTAACTCAAGATAAAGAGAACACGACTCAAGTGACATTTCATTATGTGGAAGGTCACGCAGAAACCTTTACTATTCCGATGCCTGCACAAGAATTCCAAGAGGAAGTGCTGCATTTGTTAAATCAACCTTGGTTGACTTTCCATTTAGCAGATCAAACGGTTTTTATCTGCACTGCCCGGTTGGTGAAAGTGGAAGTTAAACCTGCTATCCCTGAACTGCAAGGTCAAGGAGTATTCTCTAACTCGCTGCGAGTTAGTACCATGCAGCGGGCGGCAGTTGGTAGATTGCCGATGAATACTTAGGACTCATTTGTATTGAGATTATTCTTGGTAAGGTGCGCGCGGATCACCCTGCTTAGGGTGATCCGTGCGTGCGTTACATTGAGATTGTTCCCGCATCGATAACCAATTACAAATTAATTCATAATTATGTCTGCTGTTAGTTTAATTCGTGCCAATTCATACGATCGCCAAATCTTGCAAACCTCTTTAGAAAGTTTGCTGGCACCCTTGGGCGGAATCTCGGCTTTTGTCAAATCGGGCGATCGGGTTTTACTCAAACCCAATCTCCTGACAGGTTCTCGCCCTACAAAAGAATGCGTCACCCGCCCGGAATTGGTTTACTGCGTCGCTAAAATGGTGATTGAAGCGGGAGGAAAACCCTTTTTAGGCGATAGTCCAGCTTTTGGTAGCGCTATGGGTGTAGCCAAAGCAAACGGTTATTTGCCGCTGTTGGAAGAACTGAATTTGCCAGTAGTTGAGTTTCAAGGAAAACGCTACGAAACTGTCAGCCAAGATTTCAATCATCTGCGAATTTGCAAAGAAGCGATGGAAGCGGATGTAGTGATTAATTTGCCCAAACTCAAATCTCACGTTCAATTAACCGTGACAATGGGCGTGAAAAACTTGTTCGGCTGCGTCCCCGGCAAAATGAAGGCTTGGTGGCACATGGAAGCTGGCAAAGATAGCGCCAGATTCGGTGAAATGCTGGTAGAAACTGCCCGGGCAATCAACCCAAATTTGACGATTTTGGATGGCATTATCGGTCACGAAGGTAATGGACCAAGCGGCGGCGAACCGAAGTTTTTGGGAATTTTGGCCGCCTCTGATGATGTGTTTGCTTTGGACAGAACTTTAGTTGAAATTATTAATGCTGATCCGGCGGCGGTTCCCACTGTAGCTGCGGCGATGAGATTGGGACTTTGCTCGAATTTAGAGGATCTTGATTTTCCGCTTTTGCAGCCGGAAACTCTCAAGGTTTTGGATTGGAAGTTGCCCGAAACCATGATGGCGATCGACTTTGGTATGCCCCGCGTGGTGAAGTCTGCCTTCAAGCACCTTTATATCCGGTTTATTAAAGAAAAGTTCAGCATCAAGGCTTCGCATTAGCGAAGACAGAAGGGTAAAATTTGTTTTTTTTATTCCTTCTGCTTTCCATTGCTAATTGTAAAGAAATATTATTTTACAACATATCTATTTATGTAAAGTTTTAATAAATTTGTTATAAATTTATGGTTTAAGTAGGTAGGCGGGATTAAACCGCATAATGTAACACTATGTAAACAGGTTTAAGTCAGCCAGTAAGTAGGTATGCGGGACTAAACCGCATAATGTAACACTATGTAAACAGGCTTAAATCAGCCAGTAGAGAGCATTTGGAGACTTGGCCCTCATTTACCTAGGGGCGTTTTTTCGCGCCGACTTAATTAAAGCATTTGCCTCGCCGTACTCGCAACTGGCGCTCATTCTTGCTAGCTAGAAGCAGTTAGATAATTTCATTTAAGTATAAACACTTGTAACAGCCCTTGTTTTAACCAAATTTACCCTATAATTGCGCTTTTCTTTATAATTGACCGCTCAATTATAAAGATTGAGTAAAGCTCGTAAAAGGTTATTGACAGTTATACGTAGATCGCAGATGATGGCGACATATCAAACAGACCTTACCTTAAATAATAAAGGTCTAATCGAGTTGCTGCGTCCATCTTAAGTATTAGATATCTCCCAAACAGAGTCTGAAATGTTGCTTGTATCAGGCGGCGAAATTTAAATTCGGTAGATGTCTGTTATATAGATCGATCAACAGCCCTTGCAAAGTACAGCAAAGATTCACTACCGCATCAGTAAAAACTTCAAATCAGGAACTACCTTCCCTATGCTTACTAACAACAATCTGACAATCGTACAGCCACTAAAAGCCAAGTTTTTGCCAAACGGTGAAGTTTTACTCACCCGCAAATTGATTGAAGCAGTTGGTGAGTTAGCCAAGTATTGGTCGGGTGATATTACTGTGATGATGGAAGAAACGAAAGAAGACAACGACCAGATGGATGCAAAAATATTCAAACTTGATCTATTGCCATTCAAACTGGAAATAATTTGTTTTGATAAAATTACCCCAGCTTTACTACATCAGCATCAGAGTGCGCTGGTATTGGCAGCCCCGGAATACAGACAGAACCATATCAGTAAAGTGTGTAAAATAGCGGGAGTACCGTGTATTTACGTTTCCGAATACAGTCTGAAAACTCGCAAACAGATCGTGAATGTGAGTACGAGAAATCCCCTGATTCGCTTGCGGAGAATAATCTGGACTTACAGTCAGGAATATAAGCAGCGCAAGGCGATCGCAATGGCAGAGGGATTGCAGTGCAACGGCACCCCTACATACCAAGAATACAAGCAGCTCAATCGCAACCCACAGTTGTTCTTGGACACGCGGATTAGAGAGGATATGTTAGCAACAGAAGCTGACATTGAACGTCGCACTGAAAACCGCTCTCAAGATATGCCTCTTCGGCTAGTATTCTCAGGTCGCCTAATTAAGATGAAAGGGGCCGATCATTTACTTGAGGTCGCTAGAGAACTCAAACAACTGAAGGTGAAATTTGAAATGTTCATCAGTGGTATTGGTGACTTAGAAGAGATGATGCACCAGCAAATAGCTGCAAATCAACTTAATGATTGCGTGAAAATGCTCGGAGTGCCTGACTTTAAAACAGATTTTTTCCCCTTTGTTAAGAACAATATTGATTTGTTTGTTTGCTGTCACCGGCAGGGCGATCCTTCTTGTACTTACATAGAAACTATGGCTGCTGGCGTGCCGATTGTTGGGTATGGTAACGAGGCCTTCCAGGGAATTTCAGAAATGTCGGAGACAGGATGGGTGGTGCCAATGAATCAGCCTAAACAGATGGCGAAGAAAATTGCAGAACTCAGCCAAAACCGAGAAGAAATTAAATCGATGTCGTTCAAGTCGCTGAAGTTTGCTCAACAGCACACATTTGAGAAGACTTTTCAAGCTCGCATAAAACATATGCAGGCTATTGCCTATTCAACGGTGCCTAATCAAGTCACCGAAAGTCAAGTAAGTGATGCTCCAGATATGGTTTTGGCGTACAGTCAACTGCCTTAAGAATCCTTCTGCCTATGATTGAGACAGGTTTCATTAAGGTAGCCACGGCAATTGGAGGTCTTGTAAAGGCAAGGGTTGGGGTGAGCGATCGCCATTAGATGTAGATGTTTTTTTCAAACTTAATAGCATCAAATTCTACTGGGCGATCGCACTTCTTCCATAGGTTCTCAAGTCTCCTTTAACGGGTTACATTTTCTTGGCAACTACCAGATCCCACAGCAACTCTCAACCATCGAGTGACCCACTCATTTTCCTTTCCACCGGAACTGGCAAAACTAACAGGGTTTTTAGTTTAAATCTTGTTAAATCAACGGCTTCATTATTTATTAGGTATATGCACAAATGCTTTTATTAGTATCATACTTTAGAGGTATATCATGTTTCTAACTTAATGTATACTTTAATTATTGCTGAATTCTTGACTAGAGAAAAACTTACTCTCCGCCCGATCGCGGAAGGTGTAGTTTTTTATCAAAAGTGACAAAGCCAGCTAAATGCGTTAACTTAAATTCGATGTTACCTGAAAACCGCGCCTCAGTAATGGTATTCCCAAAACTTCATAAGTTTTAGGCCTTCATCTCCTGTATAGAGGATAACACAATTATCACTGGCACATAACGTCCCGGAGTGATCTAACATAAGCGGTTATTAGTACATCCAGTTCCTAAGTAAGGAAAACTAAAATGCAAAGTCAAACGTGCTTAAGCCCTACCGTCGTCTGCCCGATATCGGGACAGAGTATGAAACCGTGGCTATTCATACCCGGTGATTGGCGCAGACCTCCAAACAATGAGTCATTTCAATTGTACTGGTGCGAAAAGTCACAACTTGGATGCATTCATCCTCTACCCGAACTCAACAAAATCGCCAGCTTCTACGACATCGATGAGTATTATACTCATCATATAGACTTTACAGGCTTCGTATCTGCCTCTTCTATTTCCTTCTTCGATAAATTGCGTACCCATCTAGCTTGGCGTTTCGATCGCGGAGTAGATGTCACAAGTAAATGGTGGAAGCAACAGTTCGGGACTGCTTCCTCCTCGATCTTAGAAATTGGTTGCGCCAACGGGCACCTGCTGCAAGAACTGCAAGCAGATGGTCACAAAGTCTGGGGCGTAGAACCCGATCAACAAGCTTTAGTGTTGGCCCAGCAGCGAGGTCTTAATGTACTTTATGGTACTGCTGAATCTTTGCCCCCGGAAGTCCAGTCTAGACAGTACGACATAATTGTGATGAACCACGTACTCGAACATACCAGAGATCCTTTACTTGCACTCCGCAATGCCATGCAGTTGCTCGTGGGTGGCGGCAAATTGGTGATGGAAGTACCAAATAACTCTTGTATTGGGCTGAAGTCTTCAGGGATTGCATGGATGCATCTAGATGTACCAAGGCATTTGTATTTCTTCACACCGCAGAGCTTTCGCGCTATCTGTGAAAAAGTAGGATTTGAGATAATTTCTACCCAGTTTAATGGCTACTATCGCCAATTTGAAAACACTTGGATCAATGATGAAAGAAAAATTTTCAGTGTGTTCGATTCAATGGGATCTCATCAGATAGTAAAGCCCAAGGAAAACAGTAAAGTCCAAGCTTGGAAGCTACTGCTGAAAACAATTTTTGCTGCTGATGAAAACAAGTACGATTCGATCCGGATTGTGGCACAAAAGCCATAGCAATATCGAGGTAAGGGCAATAAACTTTGGCTTTGATTATCAAGTTTGGTTACACACTCACCATACTTTTGCGAGCCTCTGCCATCATCACCCATGCCAGGAGTACAGTCAAACCAAATGCGACTATTGACCCAGCAATCCACCTGACTCGATCGAGACTGACGCACAAACTTTGTATGTAAGGTGTGCAGTCCGCAGCTTACCACATAGATAATGTAAAAAGTGTTTTCTGGCGTAATATAGTTTCGGGTTGCATCGGAATAATATATTGGGATAATGTCAGTGGGAGCTTAAGATATCGCTACCAAAATCGCGTTCTCTTAAGCTCTCACTATAATTCGGATGCCACCGGATTTGATATAAATTTTATTGAATATGCGATCGCAGTTGCACCTCAGAACGATTAGTTACGATATGTTTGCTTTTTTAATTTTTTCTTGTGAGTACCCATAATTCACAAGAAACTTTTAAATTTCAACCATATAATACTTCTTCTGCAGGCGGCGTGGCGTCTGTGGGGTCGAACTGTTTGATTTTCAAAGCTTGTAGCAAAAACAGCCAGATATAAAGCGGATTCAAAAAAACATACCGCTGCCAAAGGCGCCGAGGTTCCTTAATCATCCGAAACAGCCATTCCAAACCTATTTTAGATAAAAAGTCAGGAGATTTAGCCAAATTACCCGCATGAAAATCGTAAGCAGCACCTACAGCAATCAACGGCATTGATAACTCATCGCGGTATTCGTAAGCCCAGACTTCTTGTCGCGGACACCCCAAACCGACAAAAGTAATTGCTGCACCGCTGTTGCGAATTTGCTCTGCAATTTCTTGTTTCTCTTGGGGCGAAACGTGCCTAAATTTAGAAGGCTGAGTTCCAGCAATAATTAACTTGGGAAAACGCTGGCAAAGATTGCGAGATAAAGCTTCCAGTACAGAAGCTTGAGATCCGTACAAATAGATAGGTAATCCTTCTTCTGCCGCACGTTCGCAGATTTGTAACATCGCATTCGGCCCGCAAACTCGATCGGGCAATTCCGTATGGTAGAGCCAATTTAACGCCCACCTGACGGGCTGTCCGTCTGGCAATACTAAGTCAATGTGATTAATCCGATAACGATGAGTGCTGTCGAGCACTCCAGTCATTACCCCGTGAACCGCTAGAGCAGAAACTGACATTGGTTTTCCGGCGCTGGCGGCTGCAATAATTTTGCTAACAGCCGCTTCATAATTAACGGCATTAACTAATATGCCCAGTACATTTTTTTTCCCTTTATCAATCATGGAGCACCTCTTTAAGTCAACGCTCGCAGTTACACTCATAAATCTCCCCTAAGATTTGTTTAACCTTGTATTCTTCAATCTTTTACCGAAATTCTCAGCACATTCTTTTTGCCCCGCTCAATCATGGGAATCCTCTTTCAGCCAACGCTCGCGGTTACATTCATAAATCTCCTGTAGGATTTGTTTAACGTTATATTTCATTTTCCAGTTGGGATAGTGACTGGAAAATTTTGAATTGTCGCTAATCCACCAAATGTGATCGCCAATGCGATTCCCTTCAGCGTAAGTCCAATTAAATTTGCGTTCTGCAATTGCCTCACACATATGAATCGCTTCTAACATCGAACAATTGCTGTACCGGCCTCCTCCTGTATTATAAACTTGGGCGCTTCGGGGAGCTTTATAAAATTCATAAAATGCCGAAATTAAATCTGCGCTATGAATGTTATCGCGAACTTGCTTGCCTTTGTAGCCAAACACGGTGTAAGGAGTTCCCGTGACAGCACACTTCATCAAGTAGGCTAGGAAGCCATGCAATTGAGCTCCTGAGTGATTTGGACCCGTCAAACAGCCGCCGCGAAAACAAGCGGTGTTCATATTAAAATATCGACCGTATTCTTGGACTAAAACGTCAGCAGCTACCTTAGAAGCACCAAACAAACTGTGCAGGCACTGATCGATTGACATATCTTCCCGAATACCGCTTTCGTAAGTATGGCCTGGTTCAATTTCCCACCTGTGTTCTAATTCAATTAAAGGCAAATTGTTAGGCGTATCGCCGTATACTTTATTGGTAGAAGTGAAAATGAAAACCGCTTTAGGACAGTACAAGCGAGTTACTTCTAGAAGATTGAGAGTGCCATTGGCATTGACGGTAAAGTCTATTTTCGGAGCACGGGAAGCCCAATCATGGCTGGGCTGGGCTGCTGTGTGAATTACTAATTCGATCGACTCGCCGTACCGCTGAAAGATATTGGTAATCGCTTCATAGTCGCGAATGTCCACATCTAAGTGATAATACTTGGTACCCAAAGACTTTTCTAGCAGTTGGCGGTTCCAGTTTGTAGAACCATCAGCACCAAAAAAGAACTGGCGCATATTATTGTCGATCCCAACTATATCTAAGCCTTGTTTGGCAAAGAACTGACACGCCTCAGAGCCAATTAAACCCGCCGAGCCAGTAATGATTGCAACGCCCACGTTTCACCGCCTGAAAAAATATAGTTTTCTTTGTTTTGCCCGATCGAACCCATCAGAAGTTATCCTGATTTTCCATCGAATACATCTTCGCACAATTGGGCAAAGAATAAACCTTTAACATCCCAATCATAGATTTCCCTGACGCGCGTTTGACCCGCTCGACCCAAGCGATCTCGCAATTCACGATCTTGGGCTAAACACACTATAGCTTCTGCTAGACCTTGCACAGTGCGATCGGGGTCAGTAGCAGCCACTTTAATCCCCGTTTGAGCCGTCACTTGAGTAGCCGGTCCCCCCAAATCCAAACAAATCGTGGGACGACCAACCCCCATCATTTCCGTGCAAACAAAACCACCAGAGTCATGCAAACTCGGATGGAGGAGAACGTGAGACTCCCCCATTTTAGAAAGAGTTTCAGTGCGAGATAAAGTTCCCCAAAAAAATACTTTATTTGCCAGTCCCAATTCTGTGGCCAAAGCTTCCAAACGCTCCCTTTCCGGGCCGTCTCCCACAATCCAGTATTCCGATTGTTCCAGCTTCGCCTCCGCAAATGCACGGAGTCCCAAGTGCACCCCTTTCCAATGTAAGAGACGACCAACACTGATGAATCTAATTGGTTGCTCAGGCGGGGTAGGAAATTGCTCTAGTTCTTGAATTTCCTGCTGCGACAAACCGACTTGTGAGAAAATCTTCACGTTTTTTGCTTTGAGAAATCGGAGTCTGGCTGCGGTTTCTTCCGTAGTCGCCAGCGCCACGGCACTGCGACGCGCCGTCAGACCCACAAACGGATCGCGTTCTCCTAGCCTTTGAGCCAATGCCCGCAGCGTTTCGTAAATTTTTCCCCGGCGGCTAAAATCTTGCCAAAAAGCCTTTGGTGCTGCTTCTGCACCCCCCACCGGCCCCCAAATAAAAGGATGCGGCAACAGCGCCAAGAAACTTGGAGACCAATGTTTGACATAAGTTACGTGATGTACTATGTCAAAACCAATTTCGCGATCGAGCTTCCGAGCGATAAAATAAGCCCAGATTTGCCACAGATAGTAGTGAAGTTGCAGCAATCCTTGTTTCCCCTTCCAATCTTCGCTCCACCCAAACGGATCAAAATAAACAAAGTGCAGGTTTGGCACTGGGTTCCGCTCTAGTTCTGCTTCAATGTACGATCGACAAAACGTGCGAGTAAACACCCAACTTTCGTGATGTTTAGCAGATTGGATAACAGTATTCCATCCTACCCCCTCTTCGGAGCCGAGATTCGGTTCGCAAGCAAACGCAGATAATAAAACTTTCATGGCTAAGTGGTAATTGCTAATTGGTAATTGCTAAATTTTCCCTCTTCCCTCTTCCCTCTCTCCGTTAAATCCTTTACACTCATCCGTTGCCGAACTTGCTTCACCTATTCTCCATCAAAAAAGATGTAACTTCGACGTAAGCTTTAGCTGCTGTTTCGGGAGTTTTTTGAGAAATTATCTGTCGTGAACGCTCTCCCATCGACTCAATCAAATCAGGATCATCTAGAAAAATTTGCATTTGAGCCGCTAAGTCTTGAGCACTGCTAGGGTCGAAAATATAACCGTTCTCGCCTGAAATAATTAACTCACAGGAAGCTGCACCATTTGAACACAATACTGGTTTTCCCAACACCATCGCTTCGGGTACAACCATACCCCAGACATCCTCAAAAGTAGGAAACACAAAAATATCAGCTTGCTGAAAATAAGCACCTAAATTTCCATATTCCACCCATCCAGCCCACATGACTTGATCTTCAAAATCGCACTCTTTAATAAATGCTTCCAGTTCTTCCCGCTGATCTCCCTTGCCAATAATTAACAGCGAATAATCAACATAACCTAGACTTTTAAGAATAGCGCAAGCTTCTAAAAGCGTTTTAATTCCCTTTCTCGCCGTTATGCGCCCTACATACAGAAAAATCGGGCGTTTTAACTGCAAGTTGGGTGGCTGAGTTTTATCTAATCGTTTCAGCAAAGCTCCCGCATCAGGTACGAGATAGGTTCGGGTAAAAATTTTATCCTCCGGTACGTTGAGAACTTCTATTAGATATTTTTTACCCGCATTGCTATTGGCAACAAAAGCATCTGCAAACCGCACAAGAATGCGGCGCACAAATGTCCTAAAACTGGAATCTCGAAAGTCTGTATTTGGGGAACTACCATCGTAAATAATCGCAATTTTCCACCTCAGTAGCGGTTTTAAAAACGCAACAATTACAGTCCACAAAGAGAAAGCTTGGGGAAAGACCACGTGAGGTCTAAATTTTAGTAAATAGCCGATAATACTAGGCGATACTACAATGAATCCGCGATCGTATCCTGTTTCTATCTTTTCCGTCTCGACAAATGTAGTCTCCCCTACCAACTGAATTGCCGATGCTCCCGGCAGCGTAGGATCGAACCCAGACCAAACACGACCAGTATAAAATACAGTATTCTTAAAAATTTTTGTAAATTCCCTCAAAACAGGCTGCCAGTAAGCTCCCAGTTCCACTTCCGGGACAAGCCAAGCAATGCGGAGTTCATTTCTATCAACCATCCTATTCACCTTGAGTTTTGTTTTTAGTCAATCCCAGTTTACTCAACACTGAAAGCCAAACTAACCTGCGATAAGGTAGCAGCCAATAAATTGGCCACAACCAGCCACCATGCCGCTGAGTAAATACTTTCCACTCTTGAGCCGGTTGCAGGGTAGTATCTTTGAAGGATAAACCTTTGGGTTTACTCATTTTATCCAATCCTTCACTTAAATTATCAGCAGCCGTTTTAGTCACCTGGGGGTTGAGAGAACAAGTTCCTAAATAGCCAGGAGCAATCCAAACTGTACATCCTTTCTGTCTGGCTCGTAAACCATAATCCCAATCGCCAATATAATGGACAAAAGCTGGATCGAGGTTGCCGACCTTTTGCACAACGCTGCGGGGAATTAATACGCAGTTGCCGTGCATAGTATCGCACATCTGAGGCTCTTTTGTTGGTTCGAGGATACCATATCGGAAGGGGTGCAAAGGGTTATTTCGCACAACACCTCCGTATGTTGTTTGACCCGTTTCGGGGTCGCAGGTAGAACCGCCAATGATGGCTTTGGTTTCTCCTTTTTCTAATAATTTTTGACTTGTTTCTAGCAAGACACTTACGGTGTCTCGATAAATAAGAGTGTCATCATTTAACCATAGGTAGTAGTCGGGATCATCTTTCATTGCTTCGGTGAAAGCCCCACGCATTCCCCCGTTCCAAAATAAGTTACCATCGCCGGAAAAAATATTGACTTGAGGATAGATTTGACGAACTGCCTCGCTGGTGCCATCGGTACTGGCGTCATCGACTAAATAGGCTAAAATATCAACATCGGCTGGAAGTGCCTGCTTAAAAAGAGCCTCTAAGCAAGCTAATGTTTTCTCTTTGCGGTTGAAGCAAGTTAAAAGGGCGGCGATTTTAGTACGGTTCATTATTAGCAATTTGGTGGCTTTTAGCGATAGCCCGGTAAAATTTACTACGTAAAATCTGATTTTTACTTTGGAGTGGACACAAGATCGTTAAAAACAGACAAATAGCGATTTGCTTGTATGTCTAAAGTAAATTCTTGTTCCACTTTCTGGCGGGCGCGAATACAAAGTTTTTGATGCCGATGGGGATCTTCTAAAACCCAAGCAATTCCTCGCGCTAAGTCTTCTGTTTCATAAGGTTTAGCTAAATAGCCATTGGAGCAGTGTTCGATCAGATCGGGCAGTCCCCCAATATTAAATGCGGCACTGGGGATGCCACAAGCAAGGGCTTCCATGACTGTATTGGGCAAGTTATCTATCACTGAAGGGGCGACAAAAATATCTGCTGCTGCATAAACCGTTGCTAGGGAAATATCATCTGCGAGTTTCCCCAAATAGTGAGTTTTAAAACCCAGTTCAATGGGATTTTCGGGTTGAGAAGAGCCAAACACCAGCAACTCTATCCGATCTTTCCAGCCTGATTTACTGAGGCTTTGTAAAGCGGGTACGAGCAAGTTAAATCCTTTCCAGCGATCGCCTGTTCCACTTGCACCTCCAAAGAGTACAATTTGTTTATCTTGAGGTAAATTCAGGATTTCTCGCGCCCAGTGACGATTTATGGGTTTGTACTTTTGAGTATTGATGCCATTAGGAATTATTTCAACTCGAAAATCTTTGAATAAAGAACTAGAATGAGCGCATTTCGCTAACCAAACACTAGGGCTAACCAAAGTTAGGTTAAGCTTATCCCAAGCTTTAGCTTTCCGCTGCCACACCCACCGCGACAAATCCGAATCTTTATTACTGTGAAGTTGCGGACAACTACCACAAGATTGAGTGTAGCGATTGCAATCTTCACTATAGTGACAGCCACCTGTAAAAGGCCACATATCATGCAGCGTCCAAACTAAGGGCTGCTTAAACTTGGGAATACTTTCTACTTGTAAATAGCCCCCACAAACCCAGTGTAAATTAATAATATCAGGAGCGAGTATATCCACTCGATTCGATAGAGCATCTGGCAACACTTCTGTAGAAAATATAACGGGGTTTCTCTTAGGGTAGAGCCGCAATGGTGCGTTAGATAAAGTTGAAATAATCTTGTCAAACTTATTCGCAATACTATTCTGTGACGAAATTACATTGCGATCGGCACTACTCTTATTTTTTACCAGCATTTGCGAAGACACACCAATCCCCTGGAAACCTTGGTGCAGTCGATAAGCGGCGCGGGCAGCCCCCCCTTCACTATCAGAACTATTGAGAAGTACAACCTTCATTTCCCCTGCCTCTCCTCTAAATTTCTAGGTGACTTTGCCTGATTTTTTCAAAAGTTTATTGACTTTTTTTTGCACCTTCCTTAGCAACGGCGGATCGTAATCATATAAAGTGTTTTCAGTAAAATTATCTGCTTGCACATCCCGAATGGCAAAGGCTGGGTGTTTCATGGGAAATGTTATAGCTTCTACAGGCATATTACTATAAGGACTGTTGACATCCTCCGTATTAGTTCCCCCTACACCATGTCCGATATTAGAAGCTAAATTGACATTTGCAAGAATATTCATACCATTTTGAATAAAACTAGCAAATGTCCACTGAAAAGCCCAACTCTGTAATTTTTTTTCATAACAAAGCTGAAAAGTATTTGTCCAAACTTTCACAGCATGGGAGTCTCCTAGTACATCCATCAAAAAATTACCATCCCGAATTTCCGGCCACAACTTCATATCTAAATCATAATGCTGCCAAGCTCGCCTCCAACTCGCCCAGCTCCAGCAGTGATTATAGCGAGAAAAGTAGTAACTATAATCAGTTCTTTTTCGCCCAAACTGAACATTTTGACCAGAGATTGACAGAATCCGCTGATCGTCTCGGTAACGCTCCAGCAATTCTTCAGCGAAGCGGAAAAAAGTAGGATGAGGGAGACAGTCATCCTCAAGAATAATTGCCTCTTCCACTTGATCAAACACCCAATTCATACCGCTAGAAACCCGCAGGCGACAACCAAGATTTACGTCTGCGTAATTCTTCAAAACTTCGCAGTCCCAATCTACTTGGTCAATAATAGCTCTAGCAGCAGCACATTCTTGATCTTCTCCAGGCCTATCTGGACGTGGGCCGTCAGCAATTACTAGCAATTTGGGAGGTTTTGCCTGACGAATTGCCTCAAATACTTTAGCCGTTGTATCTGGACGTTTGAAGATGATAAAAGCGACGGGTGTTTGGATTCGGTAATTGAACATTTATGCGACTCTACTTTTTCTAGTAGTCTTCAACATCGGAATTAACAAGCTCAGCAGTCATCTGCGATTTAAAATTAAACCACTTCTGGAGCATCACAGCCGCTATGTATGCCAGTGTATCATTGCTAGTCTGATAGGGCAAAAATCTATAGCGAAAACTAGCCATTCTCGGGTCACGTTCTTGGTATAAAATATCTTGGGCAAAGTTCCCCCAACGCTCATCTATCAAATCAATTGTCATACCAGCATGAGCCGAAGGTAGCAACATATTAGAGCCGTGAAGACCAATTACTAAGCGGCTTTGTGAATAAACACGGCATATTTCCTTTTCAACTTTTTCATTAAAAGTATCTACTCTGTAATCTTCAATCCATTCTGGAAACTTAGTTTTTGTCCCCAAACCAGCTACTGCAAATTTTGCTTCAGGTACTTGCAACCTAATTTTCTCAAATAACTGCTGAATTTTTAAATTTTGCAATGGCAATGCCCTTTCTCGTTGATTTAGCTTTTTCAGAATTCGGAACAGCAAACCGTTAACTAATAAACGATCTTCCCGCCAAATAAAAGTGATTCTTGTTTCTGGCTCCTCAAATTTGTGTTTCGGAACTCTAGTAAACCGCGTGATGTCAAACTGGCTAGGATGAGAATGGGCTTCGCTGACATAAATTTCATCAAAGCGTTTAGTTTCTTCCTCTACAAACTCGGCGAAGCTGGGGTAGTAAGTTTGACCATTTTTTAAAGAAATAGGTACTGTCCAGACTTCTGCAACTTCATCAGGAACCATCCACCTTAGAAACTTAGGAACTATCACAACTAACCCGAAGTCCGAGTTGCATTCTAAGTGCCTTTGTGCATTTAGCAACTTCAGCAGGGAATGACCATAAAGATGATCGATACAGTTTAAGATAATTACCCGCTTGCTGGGTTTAAAAATCTCTTTTAAAATCTCCAGTTTTTCTGAGTGAGGATTTTGTAGTGAATTGAGTAATGGTTTGCCTAGCCATTCTTTTATGTTAGCAAATTTTGCAAAAACTTCCCCTTTGTTTGTATCAACTTGGACAGAGTTTCTGACTCCATGACCTACTCTTAACTCGTCGAGTATTTCGCTACCACATCCCGCGCACTTACAGTCCAGAACAATATGTATCCCTTGCCACAAAATTTTTTTTGCATTGAGTTCAGTGTCGCAATAGGGGCAATTCGAGCGCTGTTCGATTTTAGGTTTAATTTGAATCACTTTACTAATCCTCTGATTCTACAAGCTGCCTTGTATAAGTTAAGCGAGCGCCAGATGAAAGTTGCGAATGGGCGCAATTCCTTAATCAAGAAATTGACTAATATAATTACGTAAAAATAAGTTATCAGAGTAGCTGTGGTTGCTCCCAAAGCTCCATACTTAGGAATCAGCAAAAAGTTCAACCCTACATTTAAAGTAGATCCGACTACAGTCAAATAAAGACCGTAGCGCAACTGACCTTCTATGTTTAAATATGTGCTCCGTGCTACTCCAAAGTTACTGCCAAATTGCGCCCAAACATAGATTCCAAGCACCGCTGCTGACTGTGCATATTTGTCACCGTAAAGTAGATGCACTATCCAGGGAGAAAGTAATGATATCGGTATGGCAACTCCCAACCACAAAAATATCATTATATCAGAATAAATTTGAAATTTATTTAGATATTCTTCATAATTTGTCTTTCTCAAGTTCGCTAATTTGGGAAAAATAGAGCTGGATATGATCATCGGCAAAAAATCGCAGATTTCCGAAATTTTAACAGCGGCAGCATAATAGCCCAGTTCGGCATTTTTATTCATCGCACCTAGCATTATCTGATCCGTTTTTGAGTACACATAAACTGCAAATCCCGACAAAATTATTGGCCAACTCTCCGATAGCAGTTCCTTACACTTTTCCCAACTGAAGTGCCAATCCTTAATTTTATTCCCCGTAAGCTTATAAAAATATACATAAGCGATTCCTACCAATGCGACCTCTGTCAATCTAACCCAGGCGAAGGCAAGCAGGGGGGCTTTAATTGTTACTAACGCAATTCTGACAGCAGCAACTAAAAAACATACCGAATTTTTAGCAAACACTGTATATTTTGACTGGATTTGGGACTGGAACCAAAAATTGATAGCCTCAAAAGCATTAAAGATAGTTCCTGCTGCGATGATACCTACCAGCCACCGAGTCAGAGTGTCGTTGGGCTTGACTAGCGCAATCACGGTGACAGTTAACAACAAAGTGATGCAGCCACCAGTAAATTGCAGTCCGAAGGCCGTTCCCAGGGTCTCATTTTTGCATTCTGGGTCGCGAGCGATATTCCTCACTACCAGAGTACCCAACCCCATCGTTGCCACCGAACTAAACAGCGACACAAAGGCGATCGCGTAGTTGAGCAATCCAAATTGTGTCGGACCAAGATAGCGAGCCACCCAAAGGCCCACAAACAGGCCTAGACCCATCTGCAAGATTTGGTCAGTGAACAGCCAAGCTATGTTGCTGAGTACTTGGCGCAGATTAGGGCCGAGCCTTTGACTGACCGCAGTTAACTTATCTAGCATCAGAATATTTTAAATCTTTACAAAACACAAACGCGGTTCTAGCAGGGTCGGCAATCTCGCAAAATTAGACTGGTTGATCCTATAACAACATATCACAACTTGAGGGAACATCTCACTTTTGCAGCAGACCTAGAAATTGGAGTTTTTAGGCAGGAGGCAGAAGGAAAGAGGAAGAAGGAAGGAGCCAGAAGAAGTGTTTTTACAAATAGGAGATGTTCCCCAACTTGACCCCCGATCCGCCCAATAAAGCTTACTTCAATGGACAGTGCGAGCTAAAGAACGCCTTTGAGGGTTACTGGTGCTACTGTTAGAACTATTGTTAGCATTATCTATCGCAAGTCGAACCGTCAACATTACGTAACTCAGCCAAGGATTTCCTATATCTATAATATAACCTTCTGTGATGTTGCTCATAATAATAGAGACTAGAAAACAAATAGGTATTCCTGCTCCTTCCAACGTGCTACGACTCAAATACCGAACTGCGTAAGCTAAATTGAGCAGCAAGGAAGTCATCATTAAAATTAATCCCGGCCAACCGAAGGCTAACAATATCCCAATCCCCCCATTGTGAGGGTTTTCAGGTTGAAATCCACTAGGAGTATAAATAAAATAAGCAGGAGTACCCGCTCCTAACTTATCTTGTTGAAAAAATCCATCGTATCCGTAGCCAAACCAGGGACGCTGATTGACCGCAGCCATTAACTGCGGCCAGAATTCTGTCCGCCCAGTTAGAGTCAAGTCCTTGCCTAACCCACCTACAATAATATCCTCTAGGTTGTCTACTACAAAAACAGTCAGAATTATGCTGACGACCAGGAAACATATAATCGCAGTAAATGCCCACTGAAAAGTTAATTTTTTTAAAAAATTTAGTGAGGACACTGCAATTATTAATATGATAGTAATCACTAGAGCAGATCCCGATTTATTAGCCCTTACTAGGTAAAATGAAAAGAACATCATTCCCAAAGCAATCCAGCGCTCTTTCTGAGTTTTAGCTCCTTGAGAATAGTGCAAATACCAAAATGCCGTACAGAGAGCTAAGACTCCCCCCAAAGAATTTTTAGATTGGGTTAAGCCGACAAAATCGCCTGCTCCAGGGGGTTTCATTACAAAACTTGCCAAACCGATTGCCGTGTATCCCCAGCGCCAAAAACGAGATAAATCCTCCCATTTATATTGGGCTGCAATGTAAAACCCGAAAGCAGTAAATCCTGAAAAAGCTAGCCCTGCTCTTAGCGTTTCTTCAGGAACTAGAGACCATAATGTAGATAGTAATGGAAGTAATGTATAAAGTAAAAAAAAAGGATTCATCCTCAATATTTTAGCAAAAATCTCTATAAAATTGCTACTAAAAACTTTAACCCTTGAAGTTAAAACTAATACTACCCAAGGGTAAAAAAAATAAGGTATGAGTTTTAAGATACCACCTTCGGGATCTTTCAAGTTAACAAAATGCAAGTAATTAAAAGGAGGTTGTGTCAGAAATGGAGAGATAAAAATGTAAAGACCAGCAAAGCTTTTTTCTAAAGCCAGACCTACTTTTTTATAACTAGCAAATTGAAATAATAGTAGAGTTACTATCGCGACTATAGCAATTAGCATCCATGTCAAGGAAGAAGTACCTAAAATCAGCTCTTTCACCATATTTGGTATAGACACTGGTTGAGTCATAATTGCTTTCCTTTGTCACCAACAATATCAAATTATATAGATATAAAATATAGCCGTCAACCCGCAACCACGCTAACACAGAAATTAGGGATAAAGCAAAAATAGAGCATCCTTTTTTCGGCGATAGCTTAAAATAATGAGATTTTTGCCCCGCACTCAAAAGGCTACACTTATATAAATCATAGTCAATAAAATTAGGTGGTGTATGGTTAACACCCATTTTCCAAGACAGATAGCCCCGTCGGTTGTGGGTGTTGTCTTGTTTGCTTCCACTGTTATCGCTGACGCCAGAAGCACCCCGGCACAACTTCCCATCCCCCTAGGCGCAGAGCAAGCCCAGACGGTTCCGCCGGTTAGGAGAGCGCCGGAAAGCTATAAACTCGGCGGCGGCGATCGCATCCAAGTAGAAATACTCGAAGTACCCGAACTCAGCCGCGGCTACGAAGTCCTTTCCGACGGTTCAGTCAACCTGCCCCTGATCGGCTTGGTCTCCATCCGCGGCCGCACCTTAGTAGAAGCCACCAACATCATCCGCAACGCCTACCGCCGCGTCCTCAAAGACCCCATAGTCACAGTCAGCCTCGTCGCTGCCCGCCCCCTCAACGTCGGCGTCATCGGAGAAGTAACCAGGCCCGGAAACTTCACTATTACCCTAACTCCCGGGCCGGGAGCCTCGCCGAGTGTCCAGTACCCCACCGTCACCCAAGCGATCAGACTCGCAGAAGGCGTCACGGGTGTCGCCGACATCCGCAACATCCGCGTCCGCCGTCCCCAACGAGACGGCCCCGATCAAGTGCTCAACGTCAACCTGTGGAAATTCTTGCAAGAAGGAGACATCTCTCAAGACATCATTTTGCAAGACAGAGACACAATCGTGATTCCCACAGTCGCCAACTTCAACCAAGCAGAAGCTCGTCAATTTGCGACAGCAAACTTTTCGCCACCCCCAGAAAAACCTCGATCGATCTCCATCGTTGGTCAAGTCACCCGCCCAGGGGCTTACGTCGTCATCGGCGGCAACACCACAAACGACCTCAGCCGCGAAGGTTTCCCCACCGTCATCCGGGCCATTCAGCTAGCCGGCGGCATCACCTCCGATGCCGACATCCGGCAAATCCAAGTGCGGCGCGTCACCAGAAGAGGCGAACAAATTATCCCAGTCAACCTGTGGCAGTTCCTAGAGTCCGGCGACGGCGCTCAAGATACCATCCTCCAGGAGGGAGACACGATCATCGTGCCCAAAGCAACGATCGTCAACCCCGCAGAAGCTGGTGTGCTCGCGAACACTAACTTTGCTCCCACTGGCATTAACGTTTTTGTAGTAGGAGAACTCCGAACATCCCTCGATCCCTTGAGACTCCCAGCTAATGCCACGCTGAATCAAGCTTTAATTTCCAGAGGATTTTTTGGGTACGAGAATACCAGAGCTAGAAGAGATAAAGTTGAGCTAGTCCGCCTGAATAACGACGGTACAGCTACTAAACGGACGATCCAAGTCGATTTAAGTCAAGGAATTAACGAAGAAACCAATCCTCAACTTCGCAACAACGACATGATTATCGTATCTCGCAGGGGGCTCGTCAATTTTGTCGATCGCATGAACGCTGTAATAGGACCTGTCGGGCCAGCTACGGGAGTGTTAAATTTTATAAACGTTCTCCGATTTTTATTCAGGTAAGAAGGCGGCGGGTGAGGTGGATAATTCCTGGCAAAGGCTAGAATAAACGAAACAATAAGATTACCCAACCGCAACCTGGCCGCTTCAAAAATATCAACCTCAAAAACATCAACCTCAAAAATACCCTGGCTGAATATGGATAGCAGACAAGATTACCAACCCTTCACACCCAAATCGAATGGCAAACTGCCGGAGTTATCTGCTCAGAACTACAGAGATCACTTCGTAGAGGAGAGAGAAGAAGAAAAGCTAGACTTGTCTTGGTTGTTAGGCGTCGTGCGCCGTCGCTTCCTGGTCATGGCAGCAGCCACGATAGCTTTGAGCGCCCTGGCAGGAACAGCGATCGTCGCCACTTCTAAAAGCATAACGGTCGAGTATGAAGGCTCTTTTTCCCTGTTAGTAGAACCAGCCACGGCTGAAGGTTTGCAATCCAAACAATTAAACAATACCCAAGCGGCGGACTTAGCAAGAATTAATATAGAAGGAATTAGCCTACTAGACTACGAAACCCAAATTAGGATTTTGCGAAGTCCCAAAATGATGCAGCCAGTGATTGAGGAATTGCGGGCTTCGTATCCCAAAATGAACTATAGCGAACTGATCTCAAAAATGTCGATCCAGCGCATCAGCTACACGAAAGATGGCAAACAGCAAGGCACAAAAATTTTACAAGTTCGTTACAAAGATTCAAACCGAAAAAAAATTTACAGCGTACTGAATAAAATTTCTAAGGCTTATCTAGATTACAGCTTGCAGCAACGGCTGATGGGCATTAATCAAGGTATTAAATTTATAGATACGGAGATGCCCAAGCTCCGAGAAAGAGTGGAAATTCTGCAACTGCAAGTCCAAAGACTGCGGCAGCAAAGCAACTTGTTTGAACCTCAGATAGAGGGAAAATCTCTGTCTGAACAAGTTCAAAGCATTCGGGGTAAGCAAGTAGAAATTAGAGTTCAACTAAAAGGGATGCGAAACCTCTACCAAAGCTATGAAAAACTACTCAACGAAAATAATCCTCAAGGGCTGCTGATGACCCAAGGACAAGCTTACGGCGCACTCTTAGGTCAAATTCAGAGAATAGACTCGGAATTGTCATTAAAATTAGCTCAGTACAGAGAAGACAGTTTGCCAGTTTTAGCGTTGCGAAAAAGTCGGGAAGAACTGGTTTTAACCGCCACTCAACAAGCAAGAGAAGTGGTGATGAGAAATTTAGAAACCCAAATTAAAGAAGTTGAAGCGCGTGATCGCGAAATGACTGCTTTGCAAAATGGTCTCAACCAAAAAATCAGAAACTTTTCAGTTACAACCCGACAATACGACAATTTACAGCGGGAACTGCAAGTAGTTACTAAGAGTTTGTCGGACTTCTTGGCAAAACGAGAAGCCTTGCGGATTGATGCGGCTCAGCAGCAAATACCCTGGGTGCTGATAAATCCTCCGGAAATTCCGCTAGACAAATTTGGCAGGCCTATAACAGCTACCGTCAAACAAACCAAAAAACAGTTAGCGCTGGCAGTAATTTTAAGCAGTCTGCTGGGCATAGCAGTCGGCTTGCTTGTAGAGGTACTAAATACTGTGTTCCACACTCCAGAATCACTGAGAATGGCCACAAGATTGCCAATACTCGGGGTGATTCCGTTTACCAAAAAAGTCAAGCGCAGACCGCCAGCCAGACAGAGAAAACTAACATCGGCTCGATCGAACTCGAAAGTGGAAGTAGTCGAACTGGGCGAACCTAGAGATACTGCTTCGATGAGCGGGGGACCAAGTATTTTAAGCGACTTGGACTATCAATTTTTAGAAGCATTTCGATCGCTCTACACGAACATTCACTTGCTCAGTGCAGGCACGGCGATTCGATCGCTCTTAGTCGGCTCAGCCGTAGCCGGAGACGGCAAATCTACAGTAGCTTTGCACCTGGCAGCCACAGCAGCAGCCGTCGGACAGAGAGTGCTGTTAGTAGATGCAGATTTGCGCTGCCCGCAACTGCACGCGAAGTTAGGACTGCCAAACGTGCGTGGCTTGGGCGATGCCATTTCCACAGATCTCAGTCTCAACGACGCGATTCAACGAGCCCCGAACCAAGAAAATTTGTTCGTACTCACCGCAGGCCAAATTCCCCCCGATCCGATCAAGCTTCTTTCTTCCAAAAAAATGCACTATCTGATGGAGCAATTTCAAGCATTTTTTGACTTAGTAATTTATGACACCCCGCCACTAGCAGGCTTGGCAGACACCCACTTGATCGCAGCTCACACAGACGCTACGATTATGGTCGTCCAAATTGGGCAAACAGACCGATCGCAAGTTCGCAAAGTTTTAGAAGAATTAAAGATTTCTGGAGCTTCCGTCTTGGGAATCGTTGCTAATGGCTGCAAAAACACTGGTCACAGCTACCGCCAGCGCCCGGTTGTTTTAGACACGCTCTACGACCAAAAACTCTCGGCTTTAGGTACGAAACATCCTAAGTAGACAAATGTTGATGCAGGCGGCCGAGCGCCGCCGTCCTCAACCGGAAACGCACAACCAAGCTATACCCTCATTTTTTGATAATAGTACCATTTGAGAAAGAAAATGATAGACTAACGGACATAGCCTCGTGTGTCAACCGAGATTGCGCGGATCTTTAAATTTTGCGGTAATTACTCAGAAAATGATTGAGAAATCAGCAAAAGTGGGTAAACTACATTTAGCAGAGCGCAATCTCAATCAGGAAAAGACACCTTTGAAGGTGAACGTTAGTGTAAACGTTAATGAGAACGTTTCAACCCAGAAACTTGGTAGGGATTATTCTATGAGTACAGTTATGGTTGTTGATGATAGCGTCACTCTGCGGGAGATGATCGCCGACTTGCTCAAAGGTAGAGGACTCAACGTCACGGTAGCGAGTGATGGCGTAGAAGCTCTAGAACAGATCAAGGCTAACCGCCCAGATTTAGTCGTTCTGGATATCGTGATGCCCCGGATGAACGGCTACGAAGTCTGTCGCCGGCTCAAAAGCGACCCTAAAACCCAAAATTTGCCGGTGGTAATGTGTTCGAGCAAAAGCGAAGAGTTCGATCGCTATTGGGGAATGAAACAAGGAGCCGACGCTTACATCGCCAAGCCATTTCACCCACAGGAATTGGTCGGCACTATTAAGCAATTGCTGCGAGGTTGAGGTTGAGGAATAGGGACAGGAAAAAATTGTCTTGAGCGCTGATTATTTCTGCTCCCGCAGCCTCTCTAAACTACTCGATTGACAATAGTCCAAACATCCCCGTCCGATCGCACGTAGGGAACAGAAATACTCTTAAAACCAGTAATAAAAGGCTTGTAATAAACCTGCCAGTAGCTGGGACTAATTTGGTCGGCGATAGCTTTGAGTCCCTTCACTTCCGCCGCCAGTTCCGCCGCCAGTTCATTAATCCGTTCCGCGTGTCCCTGAGCGAGCAATCTTCCTTCTTCAACTTGCTCCTCCATCGGAGTGATTCTTTGCAACTTTACCGACTGCTGCTGTTTCTGACTCAGTTGAGCAGACAGAGCCGCGATCGCGTCATCTATACCCTTGACTTCGGCCGACACTTGTGCTGTTTCCCTCGCGTGACGCCGATAAGCATCGGCTATCGCTTGGGGGGAATCACCGGATGGGACAACATCGGCAATACTAAGCTGCTGGCGTTCCAGGCGCAATTCCTCAATTTGAGAGTAAATTGCTTCTATATCTGTCTGAAGTTTGTCCACCTAATTATTACCGCGTGGTTGTTGGATATTTTAGCATATTAACACAAACCAATCACCTAATCGGCATAGAAATTGCATATTTTAGGCGAACTCGAAACAAAGCCCCACAAGCAGAATTTTAAAAGTTTGAAAAATACAAATTTTTATATTTCTCTGTTGAGCGATTTCCGTCGATATCCAGTCGGGTTAATCAGGTCGTGTCCGGTATAATCAGCATTATAGATTTGTAGTGAGGAAGGCAAGTACGAGCGAGTTTTACTAGGATTAAAGTCGTCACTAAAAACACAATTCCCACTTCCAATTGACCAATTTCCAATTACCAATTCCCAATTATTAAGAGAATTTTTTACGTTGTTAGCCCTTGCGGCCTCAACTGGAGTATAGTCTCTACTAAGACATCCGGTTGCACAGGTTTAGAGAGATGTCGATCGAAACCCGCAGCAAAAGCACGATCGCGGTCTTCATCCCTAGCATAAGCCGTCAGAGCGATCGCCCAAAAATTCCCTGTCTGCGTGTTCAAAGAACGCAGCCTTCGTAGCAGCGAATAGCCATCTTCCTCCGGCATTCCGATATCGCTGACCACAATATCCGGGCTAAACTGCGAAGCCACCTCAAACGCCTCAGCAGCAGATGATGCAGCCATGACAGCAGCCCCGGCATCTGCCAAGACAAACTTCATAAATTCCCGCGAATCAACCTCGTCATCAACCAGCAAAACCTTAACTCCCAGTAAATTACCAGCGCCAGCCAAAACCTGCGCTTCCTCGTCGGCGATCGAATTTACCTGCATCGCAGGGAGACGGAAACTAAAAGTCGATCCCATATCCAGTCCCGGACTCTGGGCCCAAACCGTGCCACCGTGGAGTTCTACCAACTGCCGGACGATCGCCAGACCCAGCCCCAAACCGCTATAATTGCGAGTAATCGTAGCATCCGCTTGGCGGAAAGACTCAAACACGTAAGGCAAAAAATTCGGTGCAACCCCAATTCCCGTGTCGGTAACAGCCAACTCAACATCCGAATCAACTCTCGAAAGCCGGATTTCAACTCGCCCCCCGCGCGGCGTAAACTTAATCGCATTCGTCAGCAAATTCCAAATCACTTGCTGCAAGCGGCCGGGGTCTCCTGATACCCAAAATTTCTGATTTAACTGAGATTCAAGATTCCCAGGAACCTTCCCAATTTCGGAAAATTCCGCAGTCTCCAAGCCCAAATCTCCAATTGCAAACCGCAAATCGATCGACTTAGCATCGGCAGCCAACCGCACAGTATTCACCGCTGCTTCCACCATCGAAATCAAATTTACCGCACAAGGATTCAACGTCAACTTGCCGCGAATAATTCTCGAAATATCCAGCAAATCATCAATCAATTGAGTTTGCAATTTAGCATTTCGCTCGATCGTTTCTAAAGCCCGCCCAGTAGCAGCCGGATTCAAACTGCGTTGCTGCAGCAGTTGCGCCCAGCCCAAAATCGCGTTTAAGGGCGATCGCAACTCATGAGAAAGAGTTGCCAAAAACTCATCTTTCATGCGATTTGCCTGCTGAGATTCCTCGTAAAGTCGGGCATTGTCGATCGCCCCCGACACCGCCTGAGCCAACTGCATTAAAATAGTTTCATCATCTTCGGCAAACTCCCCCTCATACTTGTCCGACAACTGAATCAATCCCAGATTTCTGCCGTCCCGAGTCGTCAGCGGTACAGCCAGCCAGCCCCGCATCGGCGGGTGCTTCCCCGCAGCCTTGCCGAACCCCCGCCAAGCCGGGTGAGCCTCTAACTCGCTTTGAGTCATTCGCATCGCCTGTTGGTGCTGCCAAACTTGTTGGTAAATGCCCGTACCGTCTGGCTCCTCGCAGTAATCTTGCCACGCGGCGTATTTTTCTGACATGGAAAACTTGCTAATTCCCGCATCCCAGTTGGCTGCCGGGTTGAGGTTGACCGCTACCTGGTGGACTTCCAGAATTTGGCGGGCGCTATCGGCAGCTAACTGAAGTATTTCTGCTACCGACAGCGTGGAGTTGATAGCAACTGACGCGGAGGTTAACTTTTGCAGGCGGTGCAAATACGACCGCTCGCGGGCCAACGCCCGCGAGCGGTCGTATTCTAACTGTTTGCGATCAGTAATGTCGATCGCCACGCCGGACAGCCGAAGGGGTGTACCGGATGCGTCAAAAACCACTCGCCCTTTGTCGTGAAGCCAAATCACTGAGCCGTCGGGTCGCACTTTGCGGTACTCCGACTCGTAAACTCCCGTGCCGGTGAGTGCTGCATCCACATCTGCCAAAAACCTTTCGCGGTCTTCTGGATGCACCGCATTCTTTTTTTGCTCAAAAGTACCAAAGGTGCTGTCTGGTCCCAAACCCATCTGTGTTTCGGCATTGGACGAACGGCGGACTTCCCCCGATGCCAAATCCCAGGTAAAAGCGATCATGCTAGCTGCTTCTAGGGCAAAGCGCAAGTTTTCCTCGCTTTCTTGCACCCTCGCTTCCGATAATTTGCGATCCGTAATATCCCAAACCACGCCGATCGATCGCACCGATTTACCTGTATCATCATCAAAAAACTTGCCCCTACCCGAGATCCAGTGCAAGCTGCCGTCGGGCCAAAAAACTCTAAATTCGTACTTGTATTCTGTTTTGTTTTCTAAAGCAAAGGCAAGAGCGTCGGCGATCGAGGCCTGGTCATCCGGGTGAATGCAGGCAAAAAACGCTTCGTAAGTTCCCGGAAAACTGCCTTTTTCCAACCCGAATAACAGTTCGTGTCCCTCCGACCAAACGACCTCGCCAGTTAATACATTCCAATCCCAAGTTCCCATTTTCGAGGCTTCGATCGCCAATCTCAGCCTTTCCTCGGAAATTGCCAACTGCGCCGACGTTCTCGCGTAGTTCTCGCGCAACTGCTGTTTTTTCAAGCTTTCGCCCACGGCCCCCGCCAGCCGCTTTAAGTACCGCCCTTTGAACACGTAATCGCTTAAGCCGGCTTTCATAGCTTCGACTGCCACTTGTTCGCTGCCGCTGTCAGTACACATAATTACCGGACAATTTGGGTAGCGGCTGTGAACTTTGTGGAGAATAGTTAATCCGTCGCTCCAGTGCAGTTGGTAGTCGGTAATTACTATATCAAAACCCCCGACTGCCAGGACTTGTTCGAGAGTTTTGATATCAATAACCGATTTAATTTCTAAATCGGAAAAACTTTTCCTCAGTTCTCGATCGATCATCAGGCGATCGTTTGGGTTGTCGTCGATTAACAGAATAGACACCATTGGGCTTTTAGTTTTTGTATTGGCGCATACATTATTAAATTTAACAATATGTTATTAAGCTATCTCGACAATTTAAATATGCACTTGGCTGGTTAATTAGACTTGCCAATAAGTTTATGGTAGTTACTTGTATTTATATTATATTTTACAGCCTGTAATATACTCAACCAGCATTTTAGGAGCATCGCCCACAAGCAAATTAATTAAGTGGTTGTAGAACTGATCGGAAAGCCTGCTCAGCCGGGAACGGTGCAATATCTCCGTTAACTCTCACTATACTACTTGTTTATTCTGTGTGCTGGTGTGAAGAAGCGCGTTGATTGATTCTGTCAGCTACAGCAGAATATTGCTGTTAAAACTCTCTTGCGTAGAACCTCATCTTTTTTAAATCCCGATTCACTGCGCGTTGCCGAACTTGCTTCCTCAACTCTCGCACTTGCGTAATTTTACCCAGAAGCGGGTACCTATTCCCAAAGTCGATTTCAGCCCGATCGCACCCCCCATCCGATCGACTCCTTTGCGAGCGATCGCCAGCCCAATTCCCGTCCCTGGATACACTTCTTGACCGTGCAGGCGATCGAACAACCCAAAAATTCTCTCTTGAAATTTTTCGGCAATACCAATCCCGTTGTCTTCTACCCAAAGACAGATATATTCCTCCTCAGCTTCTGCATAAACTCGCACCTGCGGCTCTATCCCAGGCTGCACGAACTTAATAGCATTGGAGAGCAAGTTAGCCAAGACTTGCAGCAGCGTAGCAGGATGGGCTAACACAGTAGGTAGCGGTTCAACAACCGTTATCCGAGCTTGTCTTTGAGCAATTTCCGCCTCTAGTTGCGCGATCGAGCTAGCCACAATTAAATTAAGAGACACTGCTTTTAGCGGCAAGTTAGCTTTGCTGAGGCGGCTGTACTCTAGCAAATTTTCGATTAAAGTATTCATCAGACTTGCAGCGTCATTAATCCGATACAAGTAATCCTGTGCGGTAGCCTCCAACTCGCTGGCTTTCTCTTTAAGCAACATTTCAGCAAAAAACGAAATTCCCCGCAGAGGAGCGCGCAAGTCGTGAGAAACTGAATAGGTAAACGATTCGAGCTGTGCATTAACTTCTTCTAATTCAGCAGTACGCTCTCTCACCCGCTCTTCCAAAGTTTCATTAAATTCGCGCAAAGCAAGTTCAGCTTGCTTGAGTTCCGTAATATCTTCCACCAATCCGTCGATCGTACTTTCACCTTCTGCGCTGTACACATATTGATTAAACCGAATCCATTTTACTCGACCGTCTGCCAAAGGAAATGTAATTTCCAGATTTTGACACCGAGACTCCCCGGAATCTACCGGTTGCAAAAATAATTGCTGCAAATAAATCCCTTGGACATCTGCTAAATTGCTGGCATCAAACAAGCGCAAAAAAGCTTGATTGCTTTCCAAAAGCTTCCCCTCGGAAGTCGCTCGAAAAACTCCGACATTTAAGCGTTCTAGCAGAGAATTAAGTTGATTTTCTAGTCGGGCGACTCGTTCCCAGGCGGCAACTCTATCGAGTACGCCGCGAACCGCAACGCACAGGCGGACATAGTGCTTCGGCGACTTGATAATGTAGTCGTCCAATCCGGATTTCATCGCCTCTACAGCAATTTCTTCGTTGCCAGTATTCGTAAACATTACAATCGGGCATTCTGGATAACGGGCTTTGATAGTTTTAAGCACATCTATACCGTTCGTCCAGCGTAGTTGGTAATCGGTAATTACCAGATGGAATCCGCCTCGATTCAGTGCTTCCCCCAATAATATATCGTCGGAAATTTCCGTTATTTGCACTTGCGAGAATTGCCGCTCTAACTCGCGTTTGACGAGCAGCCGATCCGTTGGGTTGTCGTCAATTACCAGAATGTGTACCACTTTAACAATTTATAATTGGGCTGTTAGCTAGAGTGCCGTTCAATCACTAATAATAAAAATGTTGGAGGTGGCCCCTTTAAGATGATAGAAAACTGGCTTCCTGACTAGAAACTTAATTTCCTCGTTCCCAGGAAGAGTCTGGTAACGAGGAAACCAGGAAGAAAAACCGGGAAACCGCCACTACAAACCAGAAAATTCTCTAGGTTCCGGCAGTTCGGTATAGTTGAGCCAATACTCGTTAAAACTCTGCATCATTTCTAATAAAGAAGCAAACCCGACTGGTTTAACCAAATAAGAATTTACCCCTAAATCGTAAGCTCGCTTAACATCAGGTGTTTGCCTAGAAGAAGTAAGCATAACCACGGGCAAGCGTTTTAGTTCCGGCTGCTGCCTCAGCCAAACTAGAACTTCGTGACCGGATCGCCTGGGCAATTTCAAATCCAGTAAAATTATCGCAGGCAAAGGATAGCGATCGCGATCGCTGTATTCTCCGTCCCCATTTAAATAAAAAACCGCTGCATCTCCATCTCGGACAATTTGCAGCGAAGTATTAGCAAAAGTCTCATTGCGAAATGCCCGCTGCATCAATAGAATATCAACGGGGTTATCTTCCACCAGCAAAATCGTCTGCGTTTGGGTCATGCTTCCTCAGTTGTATCCAAAATCGACTGCCTTTTCCTAATTGAGATTCCACTCCAACTTGACCGCCCATGCGATCAACTCCTTTTTTTACAATAGCTAATCCTATACCAGTTCCGGGGTAAGATTCGATACCGTGCAAGCGTTCAAAAACCCGAAAAATGCGTTTTTGATGTTCCGGAGCAATACCGATGCCGTTGTCTTCTACCCAAAGACGGATGAGGCCGACTGGGACTAGAGGGCTGGCCATAAGTAACTGGGAATGTTCCCACTGTCCCACAGTTTGCCTTTCCAATTCTCGGGCTATATCCCTGTCTGTCTCTCCCTCTTGAGGCAGCTTAAGTTCCTCGGCCCATATCTGCACTTGGGGTGGTGTGCCTTCCACAAATTTTATAGCATTGGTGAGCAGATTGGCGATTACTTGAACTAAAGTAACGCGGTGGGCAATTACCGCAGGAAAGGGCGATCGAACACTGATTTGAGCGTGCCTGGATTTAGCATCAGCTTTTACCATAGCAATTGCCTCGGCCACAACTGATTCTAAGTCTAAAACTTGCAGCGATAAATCAGTGCGGCTCAGGCGGCTGTAAGCTAGCAAATCTTGGATTAATTCTTCTAGTTGTTGGCCAGAATTAACAATTTGCTGGGCGTATTCTTGACCGAGTTCGTCGAGGAGGTCACGGTAATCTTCTAATAAAGCTTCAGCCAATCCTTGCATTCCCCGCAGGGGGGCACGCAAATCGTGGGCTACGGTATAGGCGAAAGCTTCTAATTCTTCATTAGCTGCTTGAAGTTGATTGGTGCGGAGTTCTACTCGCCGTTCTAAGGTAGCGTTGAGCATCCGAATTTCCGCTTCTGCTTGTTTGCGCGCAGTTACGTCAATGGCGGTACTAATTACTAAACTTCTGCCGTCGCAAAGCTGGCCTAAAGGTGCGGAATAAAAGTCCCAAATTCGACTTTCGCCACTGGCTGTGGCAATCATATATTCGCCTTCAGAGATGCGGGCGTTTAATTTGTGCAGCCGATCAATATCTGCTTGCACTAGGGATTTGCGGCTGTGGTAAGCTTTTTCTGTCCAATCTTCAATGGTGGGAATTTCTGAGTATTCGTACCCTGATAGTTCTGTCCAAGCGCAGTTAATTTGCAAAACTTCTCCGTTTTCAGCGTGCAGCATAATTGGCAGCGGTGCCTCGATAATGGCGCGGCGGAAACGTTCTTCGCTTAATTGTAGAGAGTGGCGATCGTGTTCTAGCTGTTCTAACAGTTGATTTTGCTTGATTTCGGCATTGTCGCGCAAAGTTTGATCGCGCTTCACCAAATAGTAAACCACCACCATCAACAGGAAATTTACTAAAGCAGCAACGGTAAAAGTCACGATTGTCAAAGTAGCGCTCGTTTGAGATTCTCGGGCGCGCTGCTGCAATAGCTGAGTTTCTTCCGCAGTCATGGTGGCTATCTGCTGCCGAATGTCGCCCATGATTTGCTTTCCCCTACCGGATTTTACTCGCCGCAGGGCTGCTTCTAAGTTTTGTTGGCGTCGCAGATTGATGGTTTTTTCAAGTTCGGCTAATTTAGAGTCGATCGCAATTTCCAAATCGCGAAGGCGCTGTTGCTGCCGCTTATTGTCAGCCGTTAGCTGCTGCAATCCGACTACTTGCTGGTTGATCCGGGCGATCGCGCTGTAATACGGTTCTAAATACCGTTCTTCTCCCGTCAGCAAATAACCGCGCTGTCCGGTTTCAGCATCTTTTAACGTGGAAAGCGTAGCTTCGAGTTCGGTTAAAACTTGGTGAGTGTGACTCACCCACCGTTCGTTTTCGATTAACTTGAGAGTGTTGCGGTAGGAAGTTGCCGCATTGAAAATTAGCAGCGCCACGACCATTCCGATACCTGCGGTGATTTGGCGAGTCAGGGATTGTTTCATGAAATACTCGGCACGCGAGTCCTGCTTTTTCTTTTATTTTAGCTGGATTAAGACTATCCGAATTTTTGGCGCGGTCAGAAACGGCGACTAAAGCCTATAAATTTAAGGCTCAAATGTGCGATCTATCTTGTGTTTAGTTTAGCCTCGCTCCTCCTCGCATCCCTCTTAAGTCGGAGATGGCATAAATCGATCTCTTGCCTCTCGTGATTCAGGCAAACGCCACACAATCTAGGATAGCCTGCAAAGCTTTATTCGCCTTTTTTGTATCGAGTTTTGTATCGTTCGTTTTCCTTGGGCAGTTTGAAATTGTGGCGCAAAGAAAAGAGTTTTTACGTATTGACTTCAGTTGATTTTTGGGGTATATTTTAGATAATCGGAGTAGTGACATAAATTTAATTTTAGCTACTGTTTGCATTATTAAATAATACCTTGTAAAACTAGCCAAGTCAAGCTTTTTACCACCAAAAAAAAGGCGAAATTTTAATATATTAATTAAAAAATAATCTGTTGGAGGCAGGGAGAAATTCACAGAGGCGATGACGCGGGTGAATAGTATCAGAAATCAAAAATGCGAGCGATCGGGTAATTGCAGAGAATTAATGCGTTGAAGTTAGTTTAACATCAGAATTATATCTTTCTTTTTGCGAGCGAGACGCTCGATCGCACTCGCAAAGAGACACTTGCCCTGCACTGAGAAAAATATGCTTCCGAGTGCAGTGCCGAAACAATATAATTACACAATCGCAGCCGCTGCTTTCATCGCGAAAATGCGATCGATCGCATCTTCAACAACCTTATCAGGCGTAGAAGCACCCGAAGTCACGCCGACTACAATTTTACCATCCGGTAGCCAACCTTCAGTTACAACCAAATCGGCCCCCAAAGGCTTGTGTTCGATCCGATTTCCGGGTAAGATGCGCTCCGCACAATCAATGTGATAAGAAGGAACAGTTTTGTCGATCGCAATTTCCTGCAAATGCGTAGTATTAGAAGAATTAAAACCGCCAATCACCAGCATCAAATCCAACTTTTCCTCAACCAAACTCAACATAGCATCTTGGCGTTCCTGAGTTGCATCGCAGATAGTATTAAAACTCTGAAAATGGTCGTTCAAATTTTCAGGCCCAAACTTCCGCATCATCGTTTTTTCAAATAACTTGCCAATGTTCTCTGTCTCAGTTTTGAGCATAGTAGTTTGGTTGGCAATACCAACACTTTCCAAATCCACATCTGGGTCAAAACCAGCAGAACAAGCCTTGCTAAATTTAGCAAGAAATTCATCGCGGTCGCCCCCATGCAAGATATAATTGCTGACATATTCAGCTTCCTGGAAATTCAATACAATCAAATACTTATCAGCAAAAGAACTCGTAGCAACAGTTTCCTCATGCTTGTATTGACCGTGAATAATCGAAGTATAATTCCTCTTTTTGTGCTTTTCAACAGTATTCCAAACCTTAGAAACCCAAGGACAAGTAGTATCAACAATCTTGCAGCCCTTATCATTAAGCAACTGCATTTCTTGGACGCTTGCTCCAAAAGCTGGTAAAATTACCACATCGCCGCTATCGACAACCGAAAAATCTTTCTGTCCCTTCTCAACAGAAATAAAACCAACTTCCATATCCCGCAAATGCTGATTGACAGACGGATTGTGAATAATCTCATTAGTAATCCAAATCCGTTCGGTTGGGAAATGCTGGCGAGTCTCGTAAGCAATAGCTACAGCGCGTTCCACCCCCCAGCAAAAGCCAAAAGCCTGAGCCAGCCGGATCGTAACTGCGCCGCGCTCTAGCCTGTAATTATTGTCGCGAATTTGCTGGATCAGACTGCTTTGATAAGCCGTCTGCATTACCCCAGCTACCTCAGCTTCGTGTCCAAAACCCTTGCGGTGGTAGTTTTCAGACTGTTGGAGCGATCTTTTAAAAGCTTTAGTATCCATGCGGTATCGAGTTGAAATCTAGGTTAATTACCTTTGATTTTAGAACCATTGGAGAATTCTCATCTCAAATTTGAAAACCCCGCCTGCAACAATTGCAAAACGGGGCAACCCAACTACTATTATTGACTCTGACTGCCAATCACAGATTCAAACCTTCTTCTGCACAAAATCCCGCAAAGAAATCCGGTTTATTAGAAAAATCGGGGTTGGGAGTCGATAAATCTCCAAAGGAACTGGGTTTCACAGGCTTGAGTGCGTCAGTCTTAGGCTATTTTCAAATCTTCTTAGGCGCAAAAGGAGAACTCGATTCAAACGAACTGAAACCCCCGGCAAAATCCTCACCGTAAGCTTCTTCCCCATGCTCGCCGATATCCAAACCTTGGTCTTCAGCAGATGACGGCACTCGCAGTTCCATAAACTGCCCCAAAATTTTCAGGATCACAAAAGTGCCGACAGCCGCAAACACGTAAGTAACTACAACGCCTATAAACTGGGTCACGATTAGCCCCGGATTCCCCGCAAACAGCCCGTCATTTCCGGCAGCATTAACCGCTTTAGTCGCAAACACGCCTGTCAGAATCGCGCCTATAGTTCCGCCGACGCCGTGAATCGGGAAGGTATCCAAAGAGTCGTCAAATCCTAGCTTAGCCCGGAAACTAACGGCAAAGAAGCAGGCAACCGAAGTGATCGATCCGATCAAAAGCGCCCCCACTGGAAGTACGAATCCAGCCGCAGGTGTGATTCCCACCAATCCCGCGAGGAAACCGCTAGCAATTCCCACTGCTGTCGGTTTGCCTCTGAGCACCCATTCCACAATTGTCCAAGTTAAACCGCCGGCTGCTGCAGAAATCATCGTGGTGACAAAAGCCACTGCTGCTAAAGAACCAGCTCCCAAAGCGCTACCGCCGTTGAAGCCACACCAGCCGAACCACAACAGGCCAATTCCCAGCAAGACGTAGGGTACGTTGTGGGGGGTGTGGGGCTTGTTCAAGTGGTCTTTGCGGGGCCCGATCATCCAAGCTGCGACAACCGCAGAAACACCGGAACTAATGTGTACCACTGTGCCGCCGGCAAAGTCCAGAGATCCGATCGCCTGCAGCCAGCCTCTACCCCAAACCCAGTGAGCTAAAGGAGAGTAGATGAAGGTAGACCACAGCAGCACGAACCAGAAATAGGTTTTAAATGTTACCCGTTCGACGATCGCCCCGGAAATCAAGGCTGGAGTGATGATGGCGAACATCATCTGGTAAACCATGAAGACTTGGTGGGGTATTGTCGGTGCGTAGCCGATCGGATCTGGTGTGTCCGCCGTGACCTTGTTCAAGAACATCCAGTCGAAGCCGCCGATGAAGCTTTCGATCCCTTGACCAAAGCCTTCGGACGCTGGAGTGGAAACGTCAAAGGCCAAACTGTAGCCCCACAGCGTCCAGGTGACGCCGATAACTCCCATCATGACTAAGCTCATCATCATGGTGTTGAGGACGTTGCGCGATCGCACCAGTCCCCCGTAAAAAAATGCCAGCCCTGGTGTCATTAACAGCACCAGTGCTGAGGAGACCAACATCCAGGCCGTATCGCCGGTGTCGATCGGATTCGGCGCCACCGCAGCAGCAGTACCAGCAGCATCTTGAGCTAAGGCATTGTCCGTCAGCGGTACGCTTAACAGCCACAGGGCGATGATGCCGATCGTTAAACTTTTTTTGATCACGTTAGTTGTACCTTCTCATACTCAGCAATTTTCAGGGAAGACCGAGCCGATTTTAGACGCGAGGATTTTAGATGCAATAGTTATTTGGTTTTAAGTCCCTGTTTTAGCGGAACAAATCTTCAATAGATAATTCCCCAATCCTCAACCCCCCGACTTCGTATAGCCGGACTCATCTAAATTCGTCAACCCTCAATCCAATGGTCTATGCCTTTTGGATTGCACCATTTGTACCAACAGTTATTCTGTATCACCCTATACCAAATAGCTAACTATCATATTTCTTAATCTATCAGTGGAGACTTGACATAGCTAATGACCACATAGTAGTCAGGGAGGGGGAGTTGAGGAGATGGCAAGAGTTTTGAGTTGGGGAGAGTGGGAGGAGGAGAGGGGGAGAGTTAGGGAGAATGTTACTTTATCCTTTATCTTTAAAACGGATGACTCATGACTCATTTTTCAACTGAATCTGATCGAACAGTTGCAGGGCCGATCGCCAAACCAGATAACCTTGATCGTTAAGGTGCAAGCCGTCTGTGCTGAGTTCAGTTGGCAAATTCCCGTCAGCATCCGCAAACAGCGGGTACAAATCCAGATACAAAACATTTTCAGAACTAGCAATTTCTTTCAGCCGTCGATTTATTGCCCTAATCCGACTGTTAGGAATCGCCAACAGGCGATCGCGATTTTCCCAAGTAGCTTGTTCCCCGCTGTGGGGCAAAATCGACTGCACAACCACTTGTGCTTTGGGGTGAGCCCAGCGCAAATCGCGAATAATCTGCCGCTGGTTGTCCAAAATCCCTTCGTCGCTGGTTCCCCGCAACAAATCGTTAATCCCAATCATCACAAACACCGTATCCGGCGCAGTTCGATCGAACAACTGCAACCGCTTCAGCAAACCCACCGAAGTCTCCCCGGAAATCCCTTGATTCAGCCAAATTCGATCGACTGGTAACAGTTTGGTCGGAAACCACATACTTAGAGAATCCCCAGCCAAAACACTCAGCCTTGAGGGTCGATTCGCCGCCGCCGCCTCAGCTTCGCGACCCAACTGCGTCACCCACTGCTGGTAAGTCCATTTATGTCGCGGTCCGGCAACAGGCACGTCTAGCACTGCCTTTGTAGAGATCACTGGTTGGCCAATTTGTTCCTCAGCCGCTTCTGCCTTCACCGCATCATTCGCCTGGAAGCTTTCTGTCAAGTTGTTTCCCCGCAGCAGTAGTTGAGCAACTGTGAATATCAGTACCCCGTTCGTCACCAAAGATAGCAAAGCCCAAACCGGAACAGTTTTCGATCGGCTAACTTCCATCCCTAAGAGGGATTTATGAGTTCTACTTCTGCTACCTCCTCCAAACTTCTCCATAAACTCAAGCTATTTGCAGGCCTCACACCGAATAATTTGCACTGATTGCTGCATCAAATTTTACCACTCAATTAAAGCCTCAATGCTTGTAAGAATCAAGCACTGTGCTGTGTTGGGCAAGGGCGGCGATGCAGAACTTTGCTTTTTCGCACTACTTTACCATAAAAAATCTGCTTACCAAACTTTCTGGCTCCGCAATCGGATTTGTCCAACCCGCAGACCGGGACAAAAATATATCTAAAACTTACCGAAATTACCCATTTCTGATGCTAAAATCCAAAAATGAAAAAATTAACTATAACTGAAGCAGCCAAACTTAAAGGTGTGAGCGCTTCCACCTTGCGTCGGTGGGAAGCCGAAGGCAAGCTAATACCCGAACGCACCGCTAACGGTCACAGACGCTATGACCTAGCTAATCTTCTCGGATTAAAACCCAACGGCGCTTTAACCATTGCTTACGCTCGGGTTAGCAGCCACGACCAAAAAGATGATTTAGACAGACAAAAACAAGTTTTGGAATTGTTTTGTGCATCTCACGGCTGGCAATTCCAAATCATTGATGATGTGGGTTCTGGGGTTAATTACAGTAAGCGGGGTTTACAACATCTAATTCGGGCGATCGCAGACAATCAAGTAGAAAGGCTGGTATTAACTCACAAAGACAGACTGCTGAGATTTGGTTCTGAACTAATTTTTAATTTGTGCGAACACTTTGGGACAGAGGTAGTGATTATAAATCAAACCGAAAATACTAGCTGTGACGAGGATTTAGCTAAAGAGCTACTAGAAATAATCACGATGTTCTCAGCCCGCCTCTATGGAAGCAGGGATCACAAGAACAAGCGCATCGTTGAAGAACTTAAAGCAATTGCCGATAAACTCTAACCAATACACCAGTTTTCAACGCTCGCAGTTACAGATTCTCAATTCCTATTTCCCCATTACCAATTAACAATTATTGGCGCCGATCTCATGCAATCGAAAACTGCTATATGTACGCCATTAAAAGTAAACTAACAATAAAAATATGCCCGCGTTCGCATCGAAGATTTAAACGCGAGCACAACGATAGACTGCCATAAGTTGGCGACTATTTCAGATTGTGGTGTTTCTGAATAAAGGCGTGAATTAGCTGATAAATAGCTAATCTAGGACACGAAAGCTGAATTGGTCGCTCCCTTCGCACGCTTTACAGTTTGGTAGTCTTGCCTCCAGAACCCCCACCATAACCGCCGTAGCTGGTCTCACTTCTGTTTTCCAAGCTAGTTTCCTTCACAAACCCGGTGTAAGCTTCCATCCCGTGTTCGCCGATATCCAAACCTTCAGCCTCCTCTAAAGCAGAAACGCGGATACCCAGCAAAGCTTTGAGTGCGGCCCAAAAAATCGTACTCAGCAGCACGGTCATCCCGCCTACAGAGATAATGCCGACCAACTGCGCCCAAAGTTGACCGAAACCTCCGCCCACCAGCAATCCGGCTGCCGGGCCTGCAGTATAAAGTCCAGTTGTAGGGCCGTCCGCAAACAAGCCCACTGCCAGAGTTCCCCAGATCCCACAGACTAAGTGAACTGAAGTTGCGCCTACAGGGTCGTCAATTTTCAAATTGTCGAAGAAAGTTACTGCGAAAACTACCAGGATACCGGCGATCGTGCCGATTATGGCAGAGTTGGGGATGTTGATCCAAGCGCAGCTCGCTGTTACCCCGACTAAGCCTGCGAGGATGCCGTTGATAATCATCGAAAGGTCGGGTTTGCCCAGGTACAGCCAAGCCGTAATGGTTGCAGCAACTCCGCCGAAGGCACCCGCAGTGTTGGTGGTGAGCGCAATATGGGCGATCGCATTTGGATCGACTGCCATTGTCGAACCGGGATTGAACCCGAACCAACCCAACCACAAAATCAAACAGCCCAGGGTGGCAATGCTCATATTGTGTCCCGGCATCGCCACAGTATCGCCGTCGCGGTACTTGCCGATCCGTGGCCCCAAAAATGCCGCTCCCATCAAAGCAGCCCAACCGCCTACCGAGTGAATCACTGTCGAACCGGCAAAATCCCAGAAGCCTGCTTTTGCCAGCCAGCCGCCGCCCCAAATCCAGTGTCCGGTAATTGGGTAAGCAATGCCTACTAGCAGCAAGCTGAAAATTAAAAAGTCAATGAATTTCACTCGCTCTGCAACTGCTCCCGAAACGATCGTCGCAGCAGTTCCCGCAAAAACTAACTGGAAAAAGAATTTAGCGTTGAGGGGCACTCCCGTCCAGTTAAGCGAGTCGAAAATACCTTGATAAGCATCTCCTGTGGCGGGGCTGTTGTCGGCTACATTCCACAGAAAAAATCCGCCGCTGGTGCCGATAAAACCGTTGCCGTCGCTGAACATTAAGGCAAAGCCGATCGCCCAATATGCGATCGTAGACAGCGCAAAAACAATCAAGTTTTTTGACAACACGTTAACCGCATTTTTCTGACGGCAAAACCCTGTTTCTAACATACAGAAACCGGCGTTCATAAAGAACACTAGCATTGCCGCCACCATGACCCACATGGTATCCATGCCCACCTTAAGGCTTGCTAATTGTTCCTCGGTGGTTGGCGCGGGAGCTGTTTGGGCTACCGCCGCATATCCCCAGACCAAGACAATGATTGCAGCTAAAGGTATGCAGGCTTGCCAACTTGGAGTGAGGCGGGCGATCGCCCTTTGTAATTTCTTGAACCTGTTAACTTTGGTCAAAAAATTAGCTGCTGGCAACTTTAAAGCATCCCGCCTGACTTGTTTCGACTTTTTCTTTCCGACAGTCATTTTAATCACTTTTACCCTCTTTACGGCTAGTAAGCTCAGCAATATTCGGAAAACTTTCCAATCTTACTACAAAAGTTTATGGATTATTTGTTGAGATTGAGATAGTTATGATAGCCTAGCTCTTCTAATTGATTTTGTTTTTTCAGTACAGATTCGGACAAATTTTTGCGGTAATGCAAGACTCGCTCTAGCAATTCCGGCTGATGAGCTGCCAGTATCTGAACTGCCAGCAAGCCAGCATTCTTAGCGTTGCCGATCCCCACTGTTGCTACGGGTATCCCCGCTGGCATTTGCACGATCGAGTACAGCGAATCTAGGCCTTGCAGGTGGCGGCTCGATACCGGCACGCCAATTACTGGCAAGGGGGTTAAAGATGCTACCATACCCGGGAGGTGCGCCGCTCCCCCGGCACCTGCAATAATGACTTTCAAGCCTCGTTGGTGAGCGGTTTGGGCGTATTGCACCATGCGCTCAGGGGTGCGGTGCGCCGAGACGATCGCCACGGAGCAAGCAACACTGAATTCTTCGCAAACTGCGATCGCATCTTTCATGGTTGGCAAATCCGAATCGCTACCCATGATAATTCCAACTGTCGCTTGATTCATAAAATTTTCAGATTTTAGATTTCAGATAAGTGCTAATTTTATAATGATTGCGTTAACTCAAATTTAGATATTTTGTACCAAAACTGATCCTTAAAAGCAATTTTGCCACAAGCCCCCGTCTGAGCAGCCCTGGAGCCAGCAAAAAGCAAAAAGCTCCCCCTCCTCATCGCCAGCCACCGGATTTATCCGTAGCGAATATTAAATCTAAAATCTAAAATCTAAAATCTAAAATCGGATGACTGAAGCCACAACCCCAACTGCCTCCCCCACAGATATTCTCAATGTTCGCCTCCCCGGTTGCAAGGATTTGCAGATGCTTGCTATTGACGAAACGGGCATCATTCAAGAAGTTTGGCCGATGGACGCCGTATTTAAACGGATTTGTCCTCCCCATTTGCACGTGCTTGATGTAGGAGGCGATTGGCTTTCTCTAGGCGGTGTTGACTTGCAGATTAACGGCGCCCTCGGTTTTGCTTTTCCCGATTTAGAAAGCAAGCATATTGAAATTTTGCCGAAAATTTGTCAATTTTTGTGGAATCAGGGAGTCGATGCTTTTTTGCCGACTTTGGTGACAACTTCGCTGGATAAGTTTAGGCGATCGCTCTCGACTATAGCCGATTATATCCGAACTGTACAAACCGCTGCTCCGGCAACAATTAAGCCGAAAACAGCGGAAATTATCGGTGTTCACCTCGAAGGCCCTTTTCTCAACCCACAAAAGCGAGGAGCTCACCCAGTTGAGTTTTTATTACCGCTCACTATAGAAAATGTCAAGCAAGTTTTAGGAGATTGTGCCGATATTGTCAAAATAATTACTTTAGCGCCGGAGTTAGACAGCACTGGCGAAGTCATTTCCTATTTGCAAAGTTTGGGAATTTTCGTCAGTCTCGGACACTCCCAAGCGACAGCAGAGCAAGCACAGCAAGCATTTGAGCGGGGAGCTTCAATGGTAACTCACGCTTTTAATGCGATGCCGAGTTTGCACCACAGAGAACCGGGTTTGTTGGGAGCGGCGATTGTTTATCCGGGCGTAAAATGCGGTTTAATTGCTGACGGGAAACACGTTGCTCCGACAATGATTGATTTTTTGCTACGCGCTGGTAGGTATCAAAAAGGCGTTTTTTTAGTGAGCGATGCTTTGGCTCCTTTGGGTTTGCCTGACGGTGTTTATCCTTGGGATTCCCGACAAATTGAAGTCAGAAAAGGTACAGCTTGGGTAAGATTAGATTACCACTCGCCCCTGGAATCTGCTACTTTGGCGGGTACAACTCTGCCGCTGTTGGCGGGAGTGCAGAATTTAGTGGAGTGGGGGATTTGCGATGCCGAAAGTGCGATCGCCCTGGCAACTGAATCTCCGAGAAGGGCGATCGGAATTTCGGGAATTATTGGCAAATCGGCAACTCAATTGTTGCGCTGGAATTTAAATGCGGCGACAAAGGAATTGACTTGGCATCGACTCTTTTAGCCTGTTAGAGAGTCCCACAGAATGAATGATCCTATAATAACAGAAAGATAACTTCAGTGTGCAGCCTATCTTATGTCTCTA
>NZ_JAUBQH010000124.1:0-4577 GCF_036701145.1 Microcoleus sp. Pol17C6 | reverse complement strand
GCCATCGAGGCAGATCGACTGATGCGGATTCGTTCTAATCGTTGCTTGTGGTCAGCACCTCCACCTTATACTGGTAAAGGACGACCAAAAACTCACGGGGACAAATTTAAACTTAACGACCCTACAAGTTGGTGGAAACCAGAACAAACTTTCTTAACCCAGGAACTCAAAAGGGGTCGAATCAGGCTAAGACAATGGGATAACTTGCATTTTCGAGCCACTGCCCAACATCCGATGAGCCTGATTTTAGTAGAACGCTTAGAAGCTGAAACTGACCAATTAAAAACTCAACCTTTGTGGTTAGTGTGGGTCGGTTTCCAAATGCCACCTCTGAATGAAATTTGGCAACAATATCTACGTCGTTTTGCGATTGAGCATTGGTATCGCTTAGCTAAGCAAACCTTGCATTGGACAATTCCACAGTTAAGTACCCCTGAGCAGTGTCAACGGTGGAGCGATTTGATGCCATTGCTCACCTGGCAATTATGGCTAGCGAAAGATTTGGTTAGAGAAACTTGCTTACCTTGGCAAAAACCGCTCTCTCAATTGACGCCTGGAAGGGTCGCACAATCAATGCTTCCACTTTTAATCAAGATTGGGACTCCGGCTCTTGCCCCCAAACCGCGAGGAAAGTCGGCCGGATGGCCTACCGGAAAACCTCGGACTCGAAGATGTCGGTATCCTGTGGTTAAAAAGGGTAAAGGTCTGTTCCAAAATTCATCAAAATTCACAAGTTAACCTCTCCATCTCTCTGCGATCAACCATCTGATTAACCATTTTTTCCCCTCAGCATTAGCTGGGTCAATTTGTGCTTAGTCTAAACTCCAAAATAGAAGGAATGCAGCGTAAGTCTTGTTCTTCCCTGTTGCTTCTTCGTTCTGACTTCAGAACTTACGCAAAAAATGAATGGTTCAATCCGCTATTGGTACAGACTCTGTGGGCTGAGGCGCACCCTAAAGATAGAGTTTGTGCGTGCAGGAGTGTTCCCTCTTCCTTCTTTCTTCTTCCTTCTCAATAAAAAATCCCGGTTTCTTGAAGAAACCGGGGTTTTTCCTACCAACTAAGAGAGGAGTCAAAAGTTCACAGGTAGCGGTTGCCGGAATTCTGCATTTCTCGCACAACCCTCTAAACCAAACTACGGCAAATTCTAGTTGCAGCTTCTTTAAAGCTGTCTCATTTCCTCTTCAAGCACCCGAACCAAATCTTGGTTCCCACTGGATCTCGCTACTTCTATGCGGTGCATCAGTTGCTTGTGAATGTTAGCGCGGTGGGTTTCTGCTACTTTTTTTACGTTTTGACGATTTGTGTTCATGGTGGACGTTCCTTATATTAAATTTGGTGTACCTGCTACTTCTCTAATATAGCGCTAAATTTCAAAAAGTATCTAAATTTACAAAAAATTTACAGTTGTTGACCGATCGACCAAACTCCTGTATAAGATTGGCCATAAGTCAATAGCGATATCTTGACAATAAAAAAAAAGGCAGAACGCTAGAGCTGCAGAAGGCAGAAAGCTAGAGCTGCAGAAGGCAGAAGTAGAAATTCTCCCCATCTCACAACATTTACTCAAAGGGTAAGGTACTTATGACGTACCCAACATTTACTCAAAACTCAAAACTTCCTCCAGCGCCTCTACCAACTGCTGAAGGTGTGCGAGCTCGTGAGTTGCCATCAGCGAAATCCGAATTCGACTGACGCTTACAGTCGGAGGCCGAATCGCCGGAGCAAAAATACCCATCTCCTTGAGTTTGCTGCCGACTGTTAAAGCGGAGGCTGCATTTTTTAACGGAAGACTGAAAATAGGGGAGAGGGAATTACTAATTGGTAATTGGTGATTGGTAATCGCGCAATATTTGAAAGTTTCGATATTTTGTCGCAACCGAACTCGGCGTTCTGGTTCTTGGTGTACAATCCTCACAGCTTCCAAAGCAGCCGCCGCGTCAGCAGGCGTCAATGCTGTAGTATAAATCCAACTCGGAGCTCGATTACGCAGAAAATCAATTAAAGCAGCAGAGCCCGCAACGTAACCACCTAAACTTCCCAAAGCTTTGCTGAGTGTCCCCACTTGAATCAGCGGTGTTCCCGTACACCCGAAATGTTCTGCACAACCTGCACCGCTAGCACCGAAAACTCCTGTAGCGTGAGCTTCATCTACTAATACCATGCAGTTAAAGGTTTCGGCCACAGCCAACAACTGCGGTAGCGGACACAAGTCCCCATCCATGCTAAAGACGCTATCGGTAATAATTAAACACTTGCGGTATCTTGCGCGATTTTTCTCTAACTTTGCCGTTAAATCCTCAAGATTGCAGTGACTGTACTCTAGGGCAGTTGCACCACTGAGTATAGCTCCGTTTTTCAGGCTCGAATGGTTGTACTTGTCAGATAATATCAAATCGCGCTTGCCGACAACGGATGCGATCGCCCCTAGATTCGCCAAATATCCCGAACTGAATACTAAAGCATCTTCAGTTTGTTTTAAATTAGCAATAGCTTGTTCTAGCTGTCGGTGTAAATCGCGGTGTCCGCTAACCAACCTTGAACCCGTCGCACCCGTACCAAATTCCTTAGTTGCAGCCATAGCAGCTTGAATTAACCTGTCATGGCCCGCAAGCCCCAGATAATCGTTGCTGGCAAAGTTAATCAGCCGACGGCCTGCTAATTTTACCACCGGCCCAGGGGAACTGTCGATCGATTCTGGCGATCGATACCAATCGGCACGGCGAACTGTGTCCAGGGCCTTCTCTATCCAAGCGTAAGGGTCTGCGTTCATATTGGAAAGCGATCGGGTAATACGTTATATTAGCTGGTGATCAGTTCCTCCCTATCACAGAAGCATATGCCACTCACTAAAAAATACAGATTAGTCACCCGCAGCGATTTTGACGGTCTTGTCTGTGCCGTTTTGCTCAAAGAACTCGATATGATCGACGAGATTAAATTCGTGCATCCTAAAGATATGCAGGATGGGAAAATCGAAATAACAAATAACGATATTAGCACCAATTTACCCTATGTTGATGGAGTTCATCTAGCTTTCGATCACCATTTCAGCGAAACTCTTAGACACGAGAAAATCAAAATTAACCACATCATCGATCCCTATGCAGCTTCAGCAGCTAGGGTACTGTACAAATATTATGGAGGCCAAGCAAAGTTTCCTGATATTTCTGAGGCTATGATGGCTGCCGTTGACAAATCAGATTCCGCTCAATTTGCCAAAGAAGAGGTTCTGCACCCGCAAGAATGGGTGCTGTTAAACTTCATAATGGACGCCCGAACGGGGTTGGGAAGGTTTAAAGAATTTACCGTTTCCAATTATCAGTTAATGATGCAGTTAATCGATTACTGCAAAAATCATACCATCGATGAAATATTGCAGCTTCCTGATGTAAAAGAAAGAGTAGACCTCTACTTCGAGCAAGAAGAAAAATTTAAAGAGCAAATACAGCGATGCGCCAAAGTTTATAATAATTTAGTTGTTTTGGATTTGCGTAACGAAGAGGTGATTTATGCGGGGAATCGTTTTGTAATTTATGCTTTATTTCCTCAGTGCAATATATCAATTCACGTACTTTGGGGACTGAAAAAACAAAATACTGTTCTCGCAGTTGGCAAGTCAATCTTTAACAAAACTTCTCAAACTAATATTGGGGAGTTAATGTTAAGATATGGCGGCGGTGGGCACCAGAATGCCGGAACTTGTCAGATTGAGAACGACAAAGCTAGTCAAGTTTTGAAAGAGTTAATTGCCCACATAGAAGAAAATGGTTAAATTGGCTTTATCTTTTTTGCAGTCAGGACTTGAGTCTTTGATTATTTATTTTAATTTTCAGCACTAAAGTCCTTACTACAAAGGGGAATTTTTAGGACTGAAGTCCTTACTGCAAACGAGAGTTTAGTCCTCAAGGTTTTGAGCGGGCTGGTTCTGAACATTGAGATTTTCTGAACTGTTGCCTTTGACTGGTGGCAAATGGTCTACCAAACCCATATCAAAAGCGATATCCGGCAACTCATCAGCGTTATATTTTCCTGGCTCAAACAATCGCCCGGGAGTAAAACAAGGCTGTTTCAATCGTACCACTTCCCCGGGCGAAAACATTCCCCTAAACATTTTGCGTTCGAGTCCCATAATTTCGGCTCCTAAAACAACTTTCGCATTAATCTTAACAATTTTTGAGCGGCAGCTTCCCAATTAAATAAATCCGCCGTCTCTCTAGCTTTTTGAGCTACGTGAAAACGCATCGGGTCTTCAACAATTTTTCGCAACTGTTCGCGAACAGACTGAACATTTGGTTCTGCCCAATGAGGAGCATTTCTGATTTCTAGATACTGAGTATCGTAACACTTTCCTACGGGAATTAGATCGTAAGCAATGGGATAGCAGTTATACCAATTTTACCAGGGTAAGCTCATCTAATTCGGTATAAATTGTACTTGACAAAAAACCGCAAATAGACTTGATACCTGTGAACCGAACTCAAACCTATAAGTAGGTCCGCGCCAAAAAACCGAACTATGTTAAAATAAGTAAAGAAAGAGAACACATCTACTGAGGTAACTCAATATATGGGCGC